>JAGQKQ010000009.1 GCA_020430005.1 Candidatus Omnitrophota bacterium | reverse complement strand
GGGCTTTTTGTGAGTTTTTACCCGGAAAACAGGGGCTTGTCCACGTTTCTGAGTTATCTAACGAGTACGTGAAAGATGTCAGCACTGTTGTGAAAGTCGGGGACAAGTTTAAAGTTAAGCTGGTGGAAATTGACCAGATGAAGCGTTGCAACTTGAGTAAGAAACAAGCCGAAGCGGAAATCGCGCAATAAATCTTTAAGCTTGCGGTTAATTTGTGATACAATAAGTCAATATTAAGTTATAGATCAAATCGCGGCGCGCGAATGTCGTGCGCCGTTTTTTAAATAGCCTTCAGACCGAAAACTTTGTTGCGCATGAAAGAAGAGCACATCAATGAAATAAAGGCTATTGTTATTCTAGCCGTGGGGATGATCTTATTAGCCAGCCTAATATCATTTGTCCCCGAAGACCTTCCTTGGTACACGTCTACACCAAATAACCCAGCGAAGAACATGATCCGTATTACCGGGGCTTATACGGCCGGATCCCTGCTGTTTGTTATGGGATACAGCGCCTATTTCCTGATCGGATTTCTCTTCTTCTGGAGTTGGAACAAATTTTCCTCTAAAGAAATCAATTTTACCTGGGGCAAGCTGATTAGCTCTATTGTGCTTTTTGCGGTGATTAGCTCATTATTCAGTATGACCGGCCCACAGGAAGCCACACTACGGTTTGAACGGTCCGGCATTGTGGGTGTTCTAACAGCCGATTTTCTTATTCACTATCTGGGTGGTTTCGGCGCATACATTATTTTATTTATGCTGGGCGCGATGGCCCTGATTATCTCAGGGGAATTCCTTGTGACCCCTGTTTTCCTTAAACTTTTTGAATACGTACAGAATGTTTCCGCCAAATGGAAAGAAGAAGGTGCCAATGCGGGAAAAAAGAAATTCAGTTTTGCGGCGCTAAAACCCAACCTTAATTTTGGAAAGGCCTCTAAAACAAAGGCCAAGAAAGAAGCGGAAGAGGTTGAGGACGAGGAGTACGAGGAAGAAGACGAAGAATACGATGAATATGATGAGGATGACGAAGAGTACGAAGAAGACGATGAAGAATATGAAGACGACGAAGAGTATGAAGAAGACGATGAAGAATATGATGAAGAAGACGAAGATGAAGAGGCCCCGCGGAAATCATCAAAGAAACCCAAAATAAAAATTACCGATGATGGCGGTAAGAAAAAGAAGGGTAAAGGATTTGAGCCTAAGATTGTCGGTGAGTATAAACCGCCTTCTTTAGAATTGTTGGCCGACCCACCGCAGATATCTGCCAGTAAATTACAAAATGATCTTATTTCCGGCGCAAAACTTCTGGAAGAAACATTAGCCAGCTTTGGTGTGGGTGCCCGTGTAGTGGATATTGAACGCGGTCCGGCGATTACGCGTTATGAACTGGAACCGGGACCCGGTGTTAAAGTTCAGAAATTTACAACGCTGAGCGATGATATTGCGCTGGCTATGAAAGCTCCGACTGTGCGCATTGTGGCACCGATTCCGGGAAAGAATCGTGTTGGTATCGAGGTGCCTAACGCCGCCTCGGCATCTGTTTATCTCAAAGATGTTTTATCCAGTGATGAATTCCGGTCTTTGGCCGCAAAGTCGAAACTGGCCTTAGCTTTAGGGAAGGATATCGGAGGTAAATCAATGGTGGCCGATCTGGCTGAAATGCCTCATTTGTTGATTGCCGGAACAACCGGGTCCGGAAAATCGGTTTGTGTGAATAGTATTATTATGTCCATCCTTTTCAATGCATCTCCGGCGGAAGTTCGATTTATTATGGTTGACCCTAAAATGGTCGAATTGGCCTGCTATAACGATATTCCACATCTGCTTTGTCCGACAGTGACCGATGCCAAGAAAGCTTCTAATGTTCTGAATTGGGTCGTAGGAGAAATGGAGAATCGATATAAAATACTTTCCAAAGCCGGCGAGAAAAAAATCCAGACGTATGTGAAAAAAGGCAATGACATGCCTTACATCGTTGTTATTATTGACGAGTTGGCCGATTTGATGCAGATATCCGCTAAAACGGTGGAAAGTTCCATCATGCGTTTGGCACAGTTATCTCGCGCGGTCGGTATTCATCTTATTCTGGCGACACAGCGGCCATCTGTTAATGTTATTACCGGTGTTATTAAGGCGAATTTTCCGGCGAGGGTTTCCTTTAAAGTGGCTTCAAAAGTAGATTCTCGTACCGTCTTAGATGCGAATGGAGCGGAAAGTTTGCTAGGAAAAGGCGATATGCTTTTCATTCAGCCGGGTGATGCCAAACCTACCCGAGGGCAATGTAATTTCGTTAAAGATGAAGAAATTAACAAAGTTATCAGACATATTAAAGATCAGCAGGAACCTCTTTATGATGACAGTATTTTGCAAACACAAAAAGCGGGGGCAATGGTCGGGGGAGAGCAAAAGGATGAATATTATGATGAAGCCGTACAGCTTGTGATTGAAACCAATCAGGCGTCGGTTTCTATTTTACAGCGACGTATGCGTTTGGGGTACACAAGAGCGGCCAGACTGATTGACATGATGGAACAAAATGGTATAGTAGGACCGTACTGCGGAAGTAAGCCCCGGGAGATTCTTGTGGATCGAGAACAATGGTTATTGGAAAATATGAATCAGGAAGATAATGGTGGAGAGTAATCTGGAAGACAAAAAACAAGAAGTCAGGCATCTAAACGAATCGCCTTCGAAAAAAGGGAAGAAAAATCAGGGTTCCAAGGAAATGCCCAAGGGAGCCTTGTTGAAATCGATTCGTGAAAAGCGTAATTTATCGCTTGAACTTGTCCACGAAGAAACGAAGATCCCTATTGATGCCTTGCGTGCGATTGAAGAAGGATACACGGTTAGGACGCTTTCTCCTTTTTATTACAAGGGATTTTTGAAGATCTATGCGCAATATTTAAATCTGGATGTTACGGATTTTGTTGAAGACTATAGTCCCGAGAAACTTCCGAAGACGATTCATGTTAGTCCCGAAGATCAGAGTGTATCCTTAGAAAAGGTTCAGGAAACCCTGAATAAGGTTTTAAGCAAGCAGCGAAAGCAGCAGATTGTTATTCTTGTCGGTATTGTTTTTGTGCTGGTTGCGTTGTTCAAAATTATCACTTTTTTTACCAGCCGTCCGTCCAAGCCGAAAAGTGCCGTTCCAACGGTTGAGATAAAGAAGGTAAAAATACAATCCACTCCTGTAACATCTCAGCAAGTACCGGCTGAAGAGCCCGAACGTGTTGTGCAGCCGGCGGTTGTCCCGTCAGCCAACGTTGTTCGAACAAATCCTCCGTCGTCATTAACGGCGCAACCCAATACCACGCAGGGTGTTCAAAAAAATGTTATCCTGACAGTCCGTGCCAAGAAGAGCAGTTGGATGCGTGTGAAGTCGGATGATAAAGTTGTTTTCCAGTCCACGTTAGATACGGGATCAGTGGAAACATGGATGGCTGACGACGCTATTGAAATTTCCGGGAAAAACATCAATCAGCTTGAATTTGAACTTAATGGCAAGATGATTGGAAGCTTAGGGCGGGCAGACCGGAAAGCCAATAAAATTGTTGTGACCAAAGACGGACTCACGGTCAGCAAATAAAATTCCCATGACAAAAGATAAGAATTTAAAAACAACCAGTGATTTTTATAAAGAGCGTGTTTCTACCGGACAGAAGGTCAGCATGATTAACCTGGGGTGCGCGCGTAACACGGTAGACTCGCAGACAATTGTCAGCAATCTCAAACGTAAAGGCCATCTTATTTCGGATCTAGAGAATGCCGATGTCGCTATTGTGAATACGTGTGCGTTTATCGACGAGGCCAAAAAAGAATCGATTGATATGATCGCCGATTTGCTTGAGCTGAAGAAAGAAGGGAAGCTGAAGAAGGTTATTGTCGCGGGCTGTCTGGCGCAGCGCTATCATAAAGAGCTGGCCAAAGAATTTGACGGTATCGACGCGATTATCGGCGCCCAAAAGTTGGATAAGAATGCTATCCCGTCGAATACCTATCTAACCCCTAAACACTACGCTTACGTTAAGATTTCGGAAAGTTGTTATAACCGCTGCAGTTTTTGTATTATCCCGAAGATTAAAGGAAAGTTCACATCGCGTACAATCGAGTCTGTTGTAGATGAGGTCCGTCAACTGGATGAGCAGGGCGTGAAGGAGATTAATATTATCGGTCAGGATATTACCGCTTACGGAATGGACTTATATCATGAGCTTAGCCTGGCACGGCTGCTGAAAGAAATTGTCAAAGTTACTCAGAATATTCAGTGGATACGGCTTCTTTATGCGTTTCCAGCTCATGTGACTGATGAATTGATTGATGTCATGGCTTCGGAAGAAAAGATTTGTAAGTATATTGATGTGCCGCTACAGCATATCAGCGATAATCTTCTATTAAGCATGAACAGAAATATAACTAAACAAGGCACCTTCGATTTGATGGACAAATTCCGCGCAAAAATGCCTCAAGGTAGTTTGCGGACAACATTTATCGTCGGTATGCCTGGGGAAACGGAAGAAAATTTTACCGAGTTGATTCAATTTGTTAAAGATTATCGTTTTGAAAAAGTCGGAACGTTTCTGTATTCACGTGAAGAAGGGACGGTGGCGTATGATATGGCCGATCAGGTTCCGGATAAGATAAAACGTGAACGCATGAAACAGGTCATGCAGATACAGCAGGATATCTCTGCGGAGATTCAACAGAGTTACATCGGACGGACTTTAAAAGTTCTTATTGACGAAAAACAAAACGAAGAGGGATTTTATATCGGTCGTTCGGAATATGACGCGCCGGAGGTCGATGGTATAGTGTATGTCGGTTCCGATAAGGTTTTAAAACCGGGCGACTTTATCGACGTTAAGATTTCAGACGCCTATGAATATGATCTTGTTGGGGAGGTTGTGTGAATTTACCTAACAAACTCACGGTCTTCAGGATTATCCTAACTATTATTTTTGTATGGATTGTTGTCCTGGAAGGCCTGACGGCCAAGATTTTTGCGGCCTTGCTGTTTACGGCCGCGTCGGTGACCGATTTTCTGGATGGTTATTTGGCGCGAAAACATAATTTGATCAGCAATTTTGGAAAGATCATGGATCCGATTGCCGATAAATGCTTAATCCTGAGCGCGTTTTATGTTTTTGCGCATATGCAGCTCATTGCCTGGTGGATGTTTGTTTTGGTGGCTATACGGGAGGTATGGATCACGGCCTGGCGTCTCCATGCGATTTTAAAAGGACGGGTTTTAGCTGCCGAAACATTGGGTAAGTACAAAACCGTCGCCCAGATTGTGACGATCAGTATCACATTAATATTCTTGATATTAAAAGAAACAAAGATGTCTTTGGGATGGTCAAACAACGTGTTTTTCGGATGGTTGAATTTTATTTATTATCTCATGTTTGGAGTTGTGCTTATTACCCTGATATCCGGCATTTCTTTTTTACGGAATAACAGGAGGAGCTCTGATGGGTAATCATTTGACAAAACTATTCGCCACATTTTTTTATATCGGTAACCTTCCGGCCGCGCCCGGAACGATGGCCAGTTTTGCCGCCACATTGATTGCGCTGATTCTTATGCCGGTGCCTGTTCTTTATGTTTTATTCTTTATTGTCGTCACCGTGATTGGTTTCGGAGTAAGCGGGGAAATGGAGAACATTCTTCAGAAAAAAGATCCGTCCTGCGTTGTCATTGACGAGGTGGCCGGTGTGATGATTTCCTTCTTTCTGTTGCCGAAGACACTGCCTGTTATCATCACAGCTTTTTTTCTGTTTCGCGCGTTTGATATGTTTAAATTGTATCCGGTGAACAAATTTGAGAAAATCGGTGGCGCTGCCGGTATTATGATGGATGACATCGTAGCCGGTCTTTATACCAACATTACCATGCATATTGCGATCCGATTAGCGCATGTGATATAATAATTTTTT
Source organism: Candidatus Omnitrophota bacterium (assembly GCA_020430005.1). Lineage (GTDB taxonomy): Bacteria > Omnitrophota > Gorgyraeia > Zapsychrales > Zapsychraceae > JAGQKQ01. Next base: position 11,902 of record JAGQKQ010000009.1, on the reverse strand, counting down.
CCGGTATCATATGCGTGTTGCCGGATCAAGAATAAAGGAGGTCACATATGTTCAGATCATCAAACCCAGCTTTTAATCCAAGGTCGTATGAAAAGACGAGAACTTTTGGATTGGGTGAAACAATGACGATCCAAGGGACCGTCAATAAGACAATGATTTCACTCTTCCTATTGGTTGTGTCCGCCGCATGGACATGGAGTCAGCTGTTACAGCCGGCGGCTTCGGCCTATCCCGGCGCGCAGGCGCAGGTATCTTCGAATATCGGGCCGATTTTTATGGGCGCTCTTGTCGGAAGCATCGCCGCTTGGTTAGTGACCGCGTTCAAAAAAGAGTGGTCGGCCTATTCGGTTCCGGTTTATTCCGTTTTTGAAGGTATTCTAATTGGAACCATTTCCAGTATTTTTGAACGCAGTTATCCTGGAATTGTGGTCCAATCTGTTGCCTTAACATTCGGTGTTTTATTCTGTATGTTATTAGCGTATCGAACCGGTTTTGTGACCGTGACACAAAAGTTTCGCATGGGGGTCACCGCTGCTTTAGGGGCTATCTTCTTAATCTATATGGTCAATATTGTCATGCGTTTATTTGGTGGAGGAGCGGGATTTTTATATTCCAGTTCACCATTGGGAATTGGATTCAGTTTAATTGTCGTCGGTGTAGCCGCGTTAACACTGGTTTTGGATTTTGATTTTATTGAGCACGCAGCCAGGGCCGGAGTTCCGAAGTATATGGAATGGTATTCCGTTTTTGGATTACTTGTTAGCCTTGTATGGCTATACCTAGAACTGTTGCGGTTATTGTCGTTGATCGCCAATAGAGAATAAATAGTATTGTTGAAAAGTGACAGTCGTTTTAAAAGTGGCTGTCACTTTTTTTATAGAAATTCGCTGAGAAAGCGAAGGGCTTGGGTGGAGGCTTGTTTTTTGATATTAGCCCGGGTTCCTTTAAATTGACATTTCGCACAAAGGGTTTCCCCTTCGCGAGTATGAACGGCTATATAAACCAATCCGAGTGGTTTTTGTTTTGTCCCGCCATCCGGGCCGGCGATGCCGGTAATACCTATGCCAAAATCGGTTTTGTGCATCTTTTGTGCGCCCTGGGCCATGGCCATAGCCACTTCAGGGCTGACAGCCCCATTCTTTTTGATTAATTCGGGTTTGACCTTAAGAAGTTTGATTTTGGCGTCATTACTATAGGACACAATACCCGCTTTCAAAAAGGCGCTGCTTCCGGGAATATTGGTTAAACGGTGGGCTAATAATCCTCCGGTACAGGACTCGGCCACAGATAAGGTTTTTTTGGTCTGGAGCAGCTGATGGGCGACTTTTTCTTCGGTTAACATAATTCCATTATAGGGAAGGACAAAAACCTTGACAAGGAATAACATTTAGAATATATTAATCGAAATTTAGGCTCCAAATTGTTCCACAAAATGACGTAACATTAATATTATGTGTGACTTTCGCACCTTAATAGAAGTAAGAAATAAGATATAAGACTCAAGCGTGAGAGGCTGCTGGCTGAAACATATGTGTGTTGAATATTGGTCGAGGCTTTTCCATTTTTCATACTTCTTATAGCTTAAATCTTACATCTTATAACTATTACAAAAGGGGATTGAGGTATGTTTAACACGATTAAAGAAGTGCTGGAAGATTTAAAACAGGGAAAAATGATTATTGTGATGGATGATGAAGGCCGGGAAAATGAAGGAGATCTTCTGTGCGCTGCCGAACATATCACGCCGGAAATTATTAATTTTATGGCTAAAGAAGCCCGCGGATTAATTTGTGTGCCGATGGAGGCTGGACGTCTTGATGAACTGGATCTTCATCCGATGAAAGCCGATATCAGCAAGCGCCATCAAAAATGTGATACAGGCTGGGCGATTTCTGTAGATGCTGCTGCAGGAGTTACAACAGGAATTTCAGCCGCGGATCGTGCATATACCGTTAAGGTTTTGATCGACCAGGAATCCAAATCCGCCGACCTTATTACGCCGGGACATTTGTTTCCGCTAAGAGCCATGAAGGGTGGTGTTTTGGTTCGGGCCGGTCATACTGAAGCTTCTGTGGATTTAACCCGATTAGCAGGGCTATATCCGGCGGGTGTTATTTGTGAAATTATGAATGAAGACGGAACGATGGCGCGCACCACGGATCTGATTGAATTTTCAAAAAAACATAAGATTAAGATTTGTACAATTGATAGTTTAATCGAATATTTGACGACATATGAAAAGTTGGTTGAACGGGTTTCCGAGAATTCGCTGAGTACAGAATACGGCGAGTTTACAATGTATGTTTACAAGAGTACCGTTGATGACTTGCAGCATATCGCGTTGGTTTTGGGTGATATTGATCAAACATCTCCGACACTTGTCCGTGTCCACGCGGAATCGTTATTATGCGACGCGTTTCGTGCTACCGGATGTGAAGGCGCTGCACGGTTAAATGACGCTTTAAAAGCGATCGCGGATAATGGAAGCGGTGTTTTAGTTTATATGTCACAGAAGAGCAATGTCGGTGATCTTGTTAAAAAGACGGATAAATCTGAGAAAACAACAGACCGTGAAGGTTCTGTCAGTATCCTGCCGGATTTACGGCATTACGGTTTGGGCGCGCAGATTTTGGGCGACATCGGTGTTAAGCAATTACGATTGTTAACGAATAATCCGCGTAAAATTGTTGGGCTGGACGGTTTTGGTTTAAGCATTGTCGAGCGCGTTCCATTCGCATCTTCAACCCAAACAAACGGCGCAAAGATTTAACTGAGGAATTACAGTGAAAACATTAGAGGGGAATCATGGCGGCCGGGGAAAAAACATCGCTATTCTTGTGTCCCGTTTTAATGATTTCATTACCAAAGATTTATTGAATGGTTGTCTCCAAGAACTCGATCGTCTTGGCGTTTCAAAAACCAACATTACTGTGGCCTGGGTTCCCGGATCTTTCGAACTTCCTGTCGCCGCTTTAAAATTCGCGAAAAAGAAATCGGTTGATGCGGTTATTTGTTTAGGTGCCATTATCCGTGGTGACACATATCACTTTGAAATGGTCGCCCAGGGAGCGACACAAGGCATTATGCAAGCCTCTATCCTGACAGGTAAACCTGTTATTTTCGGCGTCCTTACAACGGATACTCTTGAGCAGGCTTACAAGCGATGCGGGAAAAAGGGAGAAAATAAAGGGATAGATGCCGCGGTGACAGCTGTAGAAATGATCAACCTTTTGAAGAAAATTTAATTTGGGGACGTACACCTCCGTCCCCATTTTTTAAAGAATAGTAAACAAAAAAATAGGGACGGAGGTGTACGTCCCCATTAATATTATGCGCAAACGTACGCTTGCCCGTGAACTAGCCCTTAAAGTTTTATACCAGGCAGAAATTACCCGTCGTGATGTTAAAACGGCTGATCAGATTTTCTGGACGGAAATGGAAGAGGTTGATAAGGCCGTTCGGGAATTCGCCCGTATGTTAACGTTGGGAGTCGGTCAGCATCTTCAGGATATTGATGATTTCATTTCCAAATATGGAACCAATTGGCAGATTAAGCGTATGGCAGTTATCGACCGTAATATTCTGCGTTTAGGCGTTTTTGAATTGATGTTTGCTTCTGATATCCCACCTAAAGTCACTATTAATGAAGCCGTAGAGCTAGCCAAAAAATATGGCGATGTGGATTCCAGCAAATTTGTTAATGGAATTCTGGATAAAATTCATAAAGTCGAAATTCTTAAAGAGAAAAAATTATGACAAAAAAAGCGGATTTGCATATCCATACCTATTATTCCGATGGAACGTCGTCTCCGGAAGAGGTTGTTGAAGATGCGCGCGCGGCCGGTTTGAGTTGTATCGCGATTACGGATCATGACACACTGGAAGGGGTCAAACCTACTATTGAAGCGGCGAAATCTTCGGGTATTGAAGTTCTGTGTGGCGTGGAAGTTTCTTCTTCCATTCATGGGAAGGATGTTCATGTGTTGGGATATCTTATGGATTATGACGATGAAAAAACGCGTCAGAAACTCGGTGTTATTCAGGAATCCCGTATTTCCCGTATGAAACTGATTGTTGAGAAATTGAACCAATTAGGCGTAGATAATATTACCTATGAAGAAGTGAAAGCCAAAACCCAATCCAATTCTATCGGGCGCCCGCATTTAGCCCAGGTTTTAGTGGAAAAAGGCGTTGTTCCGGATATTAAAGAAGCCTTTAATCGTTATCTGGCCGACGGCGCCCCGGCTTTTGTGTCAGTGTTTAAACAAACACCTTATGAGGCGATTAAGTCGATCAAAGAATGTGGCGGCGTTGCGGTTTTAGCGCATCCGATGATTACCAATGTAGACGAATTGATCCCCAGTCTTGTGGAGGCCGGTTTGGACGGATTGGAAGCCTATTATCCGAATAACGGCCAGAATGTTATCAATTATTATTTAGGACTCGCGAAAAAACATAATCTGATCGTGACCGGCGGTTCCGACGCCCACGGCAGTGCCAAGAAAAATACCAGTGTCGGGCGGATGGCCGTTGATTACGAGATCGTGGAGAGCCTTAAGGCAAAAGCCTGTATGGCCTAATCCTTATGACACGGAAAGACATTCTACAAAAAGTCAAAAAGACGCGCCTGCCTTTTGTTGTTGTAAAAAGCGCGCAAAGTCTGGACGGAAAGATCGCGACAGCCTCCGGTCAGTCCAAGTGGATTACCTCGAAAGAAACACGAATATTTTCCCGTCGCCAACGGGCCCGTTTTGACGCTATTCTTACAGGGATTAATACGGTTCTAAAAGATAATCCTTCCTTAAGTCCTTCAGTTAAAAAGAAAAATTTTAAAAAGGTTATTTTAGATACTCGTTTACGGATTTCTCCCCGCGCGAAGCTCTTTCAGGATATAGTACCGGAACAGTGTATTGTTGTCACCGGCACTGGTTATTCGAGAGCGAAATATAAGCAGTTGACGCAAAGAGGTATTAATGTTGTTGTCTGCCCGATACAAAATGGTAGAATTAAATTAAAAAGCTGTTTTAAAAAGCTGGCGGATATGGGTGTTTCCAGTCTTCTTATTGAGGGCGGCGCGCAGGTTATAGGTGAGGCCTTAAAAGCAGGGCTGGTGGATATGGCGCATATCTATATTGCGCCAAAAATTTTTGGTGACGCGGCGGCTTTAAGTTCAGTGGCGGGTTTGAATGTGACATCCGTTAACAAAACATTCGGACTGAAAAATATAACAGTAAAACGGTTTAAACAGGATTTATTGGTGCAGGGTTATGTTTACAGGAATCGTTGAAGAGATCGGAACGGTCGATTCAATTACACATAAAAAAAATTTATCGGTTTTAACAGTTAAGGCGGCTAAAGTTCTTAAGGGAACAAAGGCGGGGGATAGTATTGCCGTAAATGGTGTGTGTTTAACTGTCGTGCGCTTAAACAAAACTTCAGCGGTGTTTGATATTATGAAAGAAACGCTGGAGAAGACATCACTCGCTGATTTGAAAAATAGGGATAAAGTTAATTTGGAGCGGGCACTGCGAGTCAGCGATCGTTTATCCGGACATTTTGTCAGTGGGCACGTCGATGCGGTTATGCCGATTCATCGTATTCTGGAAAAGGAAAATTATACGGAAATTCAGATCGGTTTACAGAAAAGTCTGGCTAAGTATTTTGTCCCCAAAGGTTCGGTTTGTGTGGATGGTATCAGTCTTACGGTTGGCGAAGTTAAGGAAAAATATTTTTCGGTATATTTAATTCCTTTTACAAAAGAGGTGACAACTATCGGTACAAAACGTAAAGGGGATAAGGTTAATATCGAAACGGATATTCTGGCGAAATATATTTTGAATAAATGAAAGGACAATTCAGTGGAAATTGATATTCTCGAAATTCAAAAAATCATCCCGCACCGGTATCCATTTTTAATGATCGATAAAATTGTCGAGCTTAAGCCCAATGAAAAAATTGTGGCGTTAAAAAATGTTTCCGTTAATGAAGAACATTTTGTCGGTCATTTTCCCAACGAAAAAGTCATGCCCGGTGTTTTAATTGTGGAAGCGATGGCGCAAGCCGGATGCATTTATTATTACTACAGTAAAAATATGCATGGCAAGATGCTGACGTATTATCTGGCCAAGGTTAATGCCAAATTTCTCCATCCGGTTGTTCCCGGGGATCAATTACGACTGGAAGTTTCGTCCGTCCGTTTAATGAACAAGGCCGGTTTTTTAAAGGCCGAAGGCTTTGTAAATGACAAGAAAGTGGCCGAGGCGGAAATAGGTTTCGGTATTAAAGAAGCCTGATTCATATTTTCTTATCCTATTACTTTACAGTAAGTTATGTCTTATTACATTCCTTCCGAAGGCGTTGACGACGTCTTTCAAAAGTGCTAAACTAAACATCTATTTATTGTTAACTACAATCTCTCGGGAAGTAGCGCAGTTGGCTAGCGTGCATCGTTCGGGACGATGAGGTCGCGGGTTCAAATCCCGCCTTCCCGACCAAATGTTCAAGATCTAGGACAAAGGGATATTATGACTCGGGCGCATATTTTCTTTACAGGCATTGTTCAAGGCGTTGGATTTCGTTACACAACACTTTCCATGGCCAAACCGCTTGGTTTAACGGGATGGGTACGCAATCTTCCGGATGGACGGGTTGAGGCTATGGTTGAAGGCCGAAAAGAGGATATCGAAAAATTATGCCGGGGTTTGAAGCAGTATTTTGATGGGTCTGTTAGCGATTGTGATATTTCATATCAAGAATTCCGGACGGAATTTAAAGATTTCACCATTAGATCGTAAAATATAATGAATAAAAAAAGAAACCCAGTGTCCCAGAACCCCAGAGTCTCCGGGGCTTTCGTCGTGTAAATTTGTTATCAGGGTCTAAGGGGTACAGGAGCGCTCAAATTTATTATGAACAGAAACACAGCTGAAAAACGTGTCCGGCATCTCAGCAAAGAGATTGAACAGCATAATGATCGCTATTACAATCTTGATCAGCCAACCATTTCTGACAGAGAGTATGATGATCTTTTAAAGGAGTTAATACAGCTTGAGAATGAATATCCGGAATTAAAAGATATTAATTCCCCGACACAGCGGGTAGGCATAAAGGTTCCATCAGGAACCAAAACGGTGCGTCATAAGGAAAAAATGTACTCGTTGGATAACACCTACTCGGTTGACGAGTTAAAAGACTGGCATCGCCGGGTCTTAAAGGGTGTTAAGGAGAAATCGGTAGAGTATACTGTTGAGCTTAAGATTGATGGAATCAGCGCGGCGTTAACCTATGAAAACGGTGTGTTGGTTTTGGGGGCAACACGGGGCGATGGAACAACCGGTGAGGATGTGACGCATAATTTGCGTACCATCCGGTCGGTCCCTTTAAAACTCAAGAATCTGGATAAAAAAGTTCCGAGACTGTTGGAAGTCCGTGGGGAAGTTTATATGAATATTGGTGCCTTCAAACAGTTGAACCTCCAGCGAAAAAAAGACGGTGAAGTTGTCTTCGCCAATCCCCGCAACGCGACCAGTGGTTCAGTCAAGTTGTTGGACTCCCGGGTGACGGCCAGAAGAAATTTAAGCTGTTACATTCACTCTTTCGGTGTTATCGCAGGTTATCCCGACTTTAAAACCCATTGGGATTTTCTGCAAAAGGTACAGGATTGGGGTTTTCAAGTTGATCAAAACAAACGTCTTTGTAAAACACTTGATGAAGTGATCGCGTATTGTGAAGAATTTCAGAAAAAACGGGATTCTATTCCTTATGAAGTCGATGGTGTTGTGATCAAGGTAAATTCTCTGGCCCAGCAGAAACAACTTGGCGCGACATTGAAAAGCCCGCGCTGGGCGGTTGCCTTTAAATTTCCGGCGCATCAAGTGACGACCACAGTTAAAGACATCAAGGTCCAGGTAGGACGGACTGGGGTTCTCACTCCGGTTGCCGAGCTTGAACCGGTGGAGTGCGGAGGAGTCACCATATCCCGTTCGACTCTGCACAACTTTGAAGAGGTCGAACGTCTCGGTATTCAAAAAGGAGACCGTGTTCTTGTTGAACGGGCCGGTGATGTCATTCCCAAAGTGATTAAAGTTGTCGAGCCATCCGGGGGGAAACGCAAGACATTTAAAATTCCAGCGGTCTGTCCGGAATGTCAGGGCGCGATTGTTAAACTGAAATCCGATGAGGTGGCGTATCGTTGTCAGAATCTGAACTGCCCGGCAAAACTTGAAAAGACTATTATTCATTTTGCTTCAAGAGGGGCGATGGATATCGAGGGGTTGGGAGAGTCTGTTGTTAAACAGTTGTTGCAGCAAAATCTTGTTAAGGATGCTGCTGACATATACTTTCTTAAAAAGGAAGATCTGCTTCCGCTAGAACTATTCGCAGAAAAGAAAGCGGAAAATTTATTGAACGCGATAGAGGATAGCAAAAAACAACCGTTATCCCGGTTTGTGTTTGGATTGGGTATTGCCAATGTCGGCGAAAAGGCGGCTTACATTATGGCCCAGCAATTCGGTTCCATTGATAAGCTGGCCGCCGTTTCTGTGGAAGATTTAACCGATATTCATGAAATTGGAGAGGTTATTGCCGAATCGGTAACGACATTTTTCAAACAATCCTCGACCAAAAAGCTTATTGCGAAATTTCAAAAGGCGGGATTGTCTATGATGGAAGCGGTTCGTCCGAAAGCGGCCGGGCTATTACAGGGAAAAAAGTTTGTGTTTACTGGAGAGCTAGATAACATATCCCGAACCGATGCCGGACAAATGGTCAAGAATCTCGGGGGAGAGGTTGTTTCCAGTGTCAGTAAGAAAACAGATTATGTTGTGGCGGGGAAGTCGCCCGGATCAAAATATCAAAAGGCGGTTGATCTTAAAGTAAAAATCTTGGACCAACAAAAATTTCAGGAGTTGATCAATGAATTCAGTTAAATCGAAAGTTTCCTTATTTCAAGCGGTGTGTTTATGTTTTTGTCTGGCCATAACGGTTTTCACGTTAAGCGGGTGTGAACCTTTACGAAAGAAATTCCGTCGTGAAAAGAAGAAAGACAAAGAGAGTCTGAGAATTGTGCCGATCTTAGATCCTGTAGATTACGCGCCGGCCAGATTTTCGCCGGAAGAAAAATACACATATCACTATACATTGTGGAAAGCCTGGGAAAAAGAACTTGCGCAGAATTATACGAATGATAGCACGCAGTATAGCGATAAACGGCAGGAATATTTGATCGCGGAAATTATCAAACAATTGGGCGAAATGAAAACATTAGTCGTTACAGATAAAGCTAAGAAATTGGAAGAGATTTTGAAGGATATGGATAAGCTGCAAAAGGAATATGAGAAACCGGAAGACTTGCGCAGCCGTTTTCAAATGAGATCATTATTAAAACGGACTTCAAAAACTATAAGGGATGATTTTGATCCGGAAGTCATGAAAGAGTTTTATATTAATTATGAATAACTTTAAGTCCTACATTGAGGAGTTTATTAATTATCTGGCGGTTGAGCGGGGGTTAGCGGACAATACATTGCTGGCTTACCGTCGGGATCTTGTTAAGTATTCCGATTTTCTCTTGAAAAAGGGTGTTAAGAATCCCGCCAAGGTTGACCGTGCGAACGTGACGCAATTTATGTGGGACCAGAAAGAAAGAGGGTTATCCACAAAATCAATCTGCCGTTCGTTGGCCGCTATAAAAGTGTTTCATCGTTTCTGCGTGAGAGAACGGATGACAGAACAGGATCCGACGAACCTGGTTGATACACCAAAGGTATGGCAAACCGTTCCCGATGGGTTAAGTACAAAAGAAGTGGAAGCCATGATTGAAGCGACCAAAGGTAAGGGGTGGCAGCCCATCCGTGACCGGGCTATTCTGGAATTATTTTATGCCAGCGGTATGCGTGTGTCGGAACTGGTGAATTTAAAATTGGAAAATGTGAATTTGCAGGCTGGTTATGTGCGTTGTATTGGAAAAGGAAATAAAGAAAGAATTATTCCGATCGGCCGGAGTGCCTGCGCGGCGATCCAACATTACTGTGAAACTGTGCGGGAAAAGTTGATGAAAGATAAGGTATCGAATGTTTTGTTCTTAAGCCGTTTGGGAAAAAAGATCAGCCGGCAAAGTATTTGGAAGATTATTAAACTTTACGCGCGGCGCGCGAATATCAAGAAGGACATTAAACCGCATACACTACGTCATTCTTTCGCGACGCATCTATTGGAGCATGGCGCTGATTTGCGGTCCGTTCAAGAAATGTTGGGACATTCCGACATTTCAACAACACAGATTTATACACATGTGGATAAGGAAAGGTTAAAAGGGGTTCATCAGGAATTTCATCCCCGACCGTAAGATGAAGAATTATTTTTCAAATTTAAGTCCCGAGATTGTGCATTTGATCAGGATGATCGCGGATGAAGCCGATCAACGAAATCTGTCGGCTTATCTGGCAGGAGGAATTGTCCGGGATATGATTTTAAAACGCAAGAATCTGGATTTGGATATTGTCATCGGGGATAGCACGGAAACTGTGGCGTCTGCTGTAGCCAAAAAAACGAAGGGAAAATTGACGGTCTATCGGCAGTTTAAAACAGCGACCGTTCTTCTTCCAAAAGGGTTGCGAGTTGATTTCGCCACGACACGAAGTGAAACGTATGCCAAGCCGGGGGCGATGCCTTCCGTAAAAAAGGGGTCTCTAGCGGATGATCTTTTCCGTCGAGATTTTACAATCAATGCTATGGGGCTTTGTATTAATCGGAATCAATTCGGTGTTCTGTTAGATGAATTTGACGGTTTGCGGGATTTAAGACAAAAAAAGATTCGGGTTCTTCATAAAGACAGTTTTAGTGATGATCCAACAAGAGTTTTGCGTGCCGTCCGTTTTGAACAGCGGTTCCGTTTTTCTATTGAACCGACAACATTAGGTTTATTGAAGACCGCGGTCAAAAAGAACTTTTATAAAACAGCCAGTGCCGGACGTTATTTTGCCGAGTTTAAGAAAATTTTAGATGAAGAAAAACCGATGCCTGCCTTAAAACGCCTGAAAGCATTAAAAGCGTATGGTTTTCTGGGAGAAGAAGAGGCGGCGGACATTCCTTTTCTGGAAGATATAAGCCAAAAAATCGCCCGTTTAAAAAGAAGAAAGGAATGTGCGGAGAACTATCAGTGGTGGTTTATCTATTTTTTAAGTATCGTGGCCCAAAATAGCGAGAAATTTCATAAGAAACTTCTTGAGGAATTTTCGTTTACAAAGGAGCAAAAAAAAGATATTCTTTCCCTTTCTCAATGGAAAAGTATTTTGGCAGAACTCTCGGATGAGCAGCTTTCACGGAGCTGTGTGTACAAACGTCTGAAAGAGTTTTCCTTCGACTTTGTCATGTTTTTGAGGATTGTAGCCTCATCAAAAGACATTGTTGATAAAATTGACCGTTATCTATTGAAAGACTGCCGGATTACTCTTTTTATTAATGGGCATGATCTGCAGAAGGAAAGTGGAATTCCCGGCAAAAAGATCGGGTTTATTTTAGACAGAGTGTTAGAGCAAAAACTGGATGGCACTGTGAAAAACAAACGGGATGAGTGGAAGGCCGCCCGTCTGTTATTAAAACAGGAATGTTAGGAGGAAATTATGAGCCGAATGGATAAAGTGAATCAACAAGTCCGCCGGGAAATCGGTTTGATTATTCAACAGGAGATGAGTGACCCCAGGTTGCAGTTTGTCGCGATCACACGGGTGGATGTCAGTAAAGATTTAAGAACAGCCAGGGTTTTCTTTAATGTTATAGGAGACTCTAAGAACATTCTGGATGCCAAAAAGGCCCTGCAATCAGCCAGGGGAGCTATTCGAAGAAAAGTCGGTCAGAAAATAAAAATGCGCTTTACCCCGGAATTTTCATTTTTTTATGATGA
>JAGQKQ010000099.1 GCA_020430005.1 Candidatus Omnitrophota bacterium | reverse complement strand
AAAGACCGAAAATAATCATATTGGTGTGCCGTTTACCTTATTAAAATTGAAACCGTCCCATCAGATCGCTGTTCTTGAGTTAGGGACAAATCAACCGGGAGATATCCGCTGGTTGGCCGAAATTGTCAGTCCGGATGTCGCCATTTTTACCAATATCGGGGAATCCCATTTAGAGAAGTTAAAGAGCCGGGCCGGGGTTTTCAGGGAAAAAACAGAATTATTGAAATTTTTAAGGAAAAAGGGCTTTGTTATCTATAATAAAGATGATGATTTTCTGGCTTCATTGGCCCGGAAAAATGTCAATTGCCGAAAAATGGCGTTTTCTGTGAAAGAGCGCAGCGCCAACCAGGCTCTATCTGTTGAACCTGTCAATAATAAAGCCTTGGGCTTCTCGGTCAATGGAAAGCCGTTTTGTATAAAATCACCAGCTGTTCATAATATTTATAACGCCTTAGCCGCCATTTGTTGCGGACGGCTTTATGGGATCAAAGATCAGAATATACACCAGGCATTAGAACGTCATTCTTTTCAGGGAGGGCGGTTAGAATTGAAGCGGCAGGGCCGGTATGTATTGATCAATGATACTTACAACGCGAATCCTGTTTCGTTCAAAAGTGCTATTGAAACATTGCGGAGTTTTTCGTATCCGGGTCCTAAGATTGTTGTCTGTTCGGATATGCTGGAGTTAGGAAAATTGTCGCGAAAACTGCATAGGGATGTCGGCCGGTATATGGCCAAAGCCGATGTGGATATTGTGTATACAATGGGAACACGGGCAGAAGATATTGCCAAAGGGCTGAAAGAACAGAAAGGGCGTGTGGCGTCGCAGCATTTTAAACAGCGTGAAGATTTGCACCGTGTTTTAAAAACGGTGTCTTCTCCGGCGGTGGTTTTATTTAAAGGGTCCCGGGGGACGCAGATGGAAAAAACGTACGAATATTTTCTTCAAGAAATCCAGAAACAAAGGTAGGTATGTTTTATTATTTATCAGAACTTAAAGAACTTTTTTTCGCGTTAAACATTTTCCGGTATATCACGTTTCGCGCGGGAATGGCGGCCGTTACTACTTTTTTATTGTGTATCATTTTCGGGCCGTTTTTTATTGATAAATTGAGAAGGATGAAAATCCATGAAATTAATAAAAGGAAAGACTGTCCGGATTTGGATCAATTTCAAAACGAAAAAGAAGGAACTCCGACAATGGGAGGGGTTTTTGTCATTGGGAGTATTCTTATTTCGGTGTTGTTATGGGCGGATTTAAGCAACCGGTATATTTTGCTGACGCTGGTAACGTGTTTTTCCTTGGCCTTGCTTGGTTTTGCTGATGATTACATTAAACTGACGAATCCCGTTCAGCGGGGTGTGAAAAAACGAACAAAGCTGGTCTGGCAGATTATGCTTGGTTTTTTTGTGGGAACCTACGTTTATTTTAATCCGGATACTAATTCCCTGCTTCATTTTCCTTTCCTTAAAAATGCGGTCATCAACTTGGGTTTATTTTATATCCCGTTCACAGCCTTGGTTGTGATCGGTTCTTCTAATGCGGTTAATTTAACTGATGGCCTGGATGGATTGGCGATCGGGTGTGTGCTCATTGTCACCATGACGCTGGCGATTGTCAGTTATATTGTGGGCCATATCAATTTTAGTGAGTATCTGTTTCTTCCGTATATTAACGGGGCGGGAGAGTTAAGTATTTTTTGCGCGGCCATTGTGGGAGCCAGTCTTGGGTTCTTATGGTTTAATTGTCATCCCGCGTCGGTATTTATGGGAGATACGGGATCCTTATCATTGGGGGGAACCCTGGGGGTGATTGCCGTTTTTATCAAACAGGAATTTGTGCTGGCTATCGCCGGCGGCGTATTTGTGATGGAAGCGCTGTCGGTGATTATTCAGATTATTTCTGTCAGGGGTTACGGGAAAAAGTTTTTTAAACTGGCCCCGATCCATCATCATTTCCAAATGTCCGGGTGGAAAGAATCGAAAATCATTATCCGCTTTTGGATTTTAACGATTATTTTTGCGTTGATCGCGTTAACCACACTAAAAATCAGATAATGTTGGATATTCAGGGACGTAAGATTACTTTGATTGGCTCGAAGCGCAGCGCGCTGGCTTCGGGGCAGTTGGTTTTGGAGCGCGGCGGTATTCCCCGTATCAGCGAATTCGGCAGGGAAGAAGATCTGGACCCTTCTGCAAAGTCGTGGATTCAGAGTCATCAGATTGATCTGGAATGCGCAGGACATACAAAAGATTTTCTAAAGGAAAGTGATGTGATTGTCCTGAGTCCCGGAGTGAGGATTGATTCTGATGTCGTGAAGATCGCGGACGATTTGGATATTCCTGTTTTAGGGGAAATTGAATTTGCCTTTCAGTTTTGTCCGAAGCCGGTTATCGCTGTCACCGGCAGTAACGGTAAAACAACTGTTTCAACCCTGATCCATTTGACTTTACAAAAAGCGGGATACCGTTCAGTATTATGTGGCAACGTCGGACAACCTTTTTCATTATTTATTAAGAATATTGAGCAGAGCGATTATGTGGTTGTAGAAGTCAGTTCTTTCCAAATGGAGTCGTTAATGGCCGGATCACAGCGTGAGCATTTTGGGGCTTTGCAGTTGAAGGGGTTCAAGCCTTATATCGCGGCTGTTTTAAATTTCAGTGAAAATCATTTGGATCGGCATAAAGATTTGCAAGAATATTTCGACGCGAAGACACGGATTTTTCTGAATCAGGATGAAAACGATTACGCTGTTCTTAACGGACAATATTCGGAGTTCAAAGATTTATCATTGACGTTAAAAGCGCAGATCCGTTTTTTTAATGACCATGAACAATCCGAAGCCGATTTTAATGCGAATCAGAAGGCTGTTTGTCAGGTCGCGAATATTCTGGGAATTGACCGGGATGTCTGCCGGTCTGTTTTTCAGGAATTTGTCGGTGTCGAGCATCGTTTGGAATTTGTCCGCGCGCTTAATGGGGTGGACTACATTAATGATTCCAAAGCGACCACGGCGGAAGCCGGACGCTGGGCTTTAACCAATCTGCAGCGGCCGGTCATTATGATCTGCGGCGGACGTGACAAGAATATCGATTTTCTTCCCCTAAAGGATATTGTCCGTCAAAAAGTTAAGCAAATGATTGTCTTTGGAGAAGCCGGACAAAAGTTGAAAGATACATTTCAGGATGTTGTGAGTGTCGATCAATGCGCGCAGCTGGATGCGGCTGTAACCAGAGCCCGGGAACACGCCACAGATGGTGATTGTATTGTGTTATCACCCATGTGTGCCAGTTTTGACCAATTCCGTGACTACGAAGAGCGCGGACGCACTTTTAAAGACATTGTTCATCAATTAAAACCATGAGAGAAATCCGTATATCCATTGCCGCCATTGTTCTTTTTCTGATCAGCTTTGGCGTGATTATGATTTACAGTTCCAGCGGTGTCTACGCACTCCGTGAATTGGGTAATGGTTCGTTCTTTTTAAACCGGCATTTATTGTTTTTGTGCATGGGAACTGTTCTGATGCTGTTAACGATGAGTTTTGATTATCGTATCCTGCGTAAATACGCGAAGCCTCTTTTAATTTTTACCCTGGTTTTACTGGTGCTTGTTTTAATTCCCGTTATCGGACATGCCAGTTTCGGTGCCCGCCGCTGGTTTAAGATCGGCCCGTTCAGTTTTCAGCCGTCGGAGTTGGCTAAAATTACCATGATGATTTACGTTGCGGACTTTCTGGCGCGCAAGCAGGGAAAAGTTCATAGTTTTATCGAAAGTTTTGTTCCGCTCATGATGATTTTGGGTGTTTTCTGTTTGCTCATTGTCAAACAACCGGACTTAGGAAGTTCTGTTCTCATCGCCTCAATAGTTTTTATTATGATGTTTATTGCCGGAACAAGGGTTTCGCATTTAGGCAGTATTTTTCTTCTAACATTGCCGGCGCTTTATTTTTTGGTGGTCCGTGTGCCGTATCGCTGGCGGCGGATTGTCGCCTTTATTGATCCCTGGCAGGACCCGCAGGGCGTTGGCTTTCAATTATCACAATCCCAAATTGCTTTGGGCTCGGGAGGGATGTATGGTGTCGGGCTGGGAAAGAGTATGCAGAAGTTGTTTTATCTGCCAGCGGCCCACACAGATTTTATTTTATCTATCATAGGAGAGGAACTCGGACTTTTAGGAACGCTGGCAGTGGTGCTTCTCTTTATAGGATTGATTTTTCAGGGGGCGCGGATTATTAAACGTGTACAAGATCCGTTTGGATATTTCTTAAGTACCGGAATTGTCTCCATGATCGGGTTGCAGGCCGTTGTGAACATCGGGGTCAGTATCGGGGCATTTCCGACTAAAGGATTACCGTTGCCGTTTATCAGTTACGGAGGATCGGCTTTAATGTTTAATATGATTGCCATTGGATTGTTGTTGAACATTTCACGTGTTGAGGATTTATGACAATTGTTATTGCTACAGGAGGATCGGGAGGACATCTTTTTCCGGCGCTGAAGGTTGCGGAGGTTTTAAAATCTGAAGGGCATGACGTTGTCTTTGCCGGAAGTTTTGGTTTAGGTGTTGAAAAGATTGAGCAGGCCGGATTTTCCTGTCATCATCTGGAAGCGAAGGGGCTTAATACAAAGAATCCGATTAAATTTTTGTCGACCGGTTTTTCGTTAACGCGGGCCACAATGAAAGCGAAAGGCATTTTGAAAGATATCCGTCCTGATGCCGTGATCGGTTTCGGCAGTTACGGTGCTTTTCCGGTGGTGATGGCGGCAAGGCTTTCCCGGATTCCGGCCATGATTCATGAACAAAATGTCTTGCCGGGTAAAGCGAACACGATTTTGGCCAAGTATGTGAATAAAATCGCGGTCACATTTCTGGATAGTAAACAATTTTTGCCGCAGGATAAGGTTGTGCTAACCGGAACGCCCGTTCATGCCCGTGATTGTGTGCGTGATCCTGCGGAAGCCAGACATTCGTTTGGATTAAACCCGGACTTAACAACGGTCCTGGTTTTTGGGGGCAGTCAGGGAAGTCATGCAATCAACGAGAATTTTTTAGAGGCTCTCCCTTTAATCAAGAAAACGGTAGATTTTCAGGTTATTCATGTCACCGGTAAAGGGGGTGGTGAGCATTTTGGGCAGATGTATAAAGATTTACAGATACCGGTTGCCTTATTCGGGTTTTTAGATAATATTGAAGAGGCTTATGTTGCGGCTGATTTAGCCGTTTGTCGCAGCGGAGCTCTCACAGTCATGGAATTGGCCAAATTCCAATTGCCGGCCATTTTAATTCCATATCCGTACGCGGGCAGCCATCAAATTCGAAATGCGTCCGTGCTTTGCCGGCAAAATGCTGGTACAATACTTGAGGAAAAACACCTGACGCCGGAATCTCTCGCTCAGGCCGTGCAACAACAGTTAAATAACAGGAAATCTTTTCAGGGATATCTGGATATCTATAAAAAAGATTCCGCCAACATCCTAGCCAGGGAGATTACAGCCTTAACTTCATCATGAAGACGATTACCGCACTGTTTATATTTTTGAGTTTTGTAACAACACTGGAAGCGGCCAATCAGGAATGGATCGAATATAAGGCCAAACATTTCATTATCTATTACAAGAGTGCGTCGAAAGATTTTGTTGAAACGGTAGAGGACAGCGCTGAAGAATATTATGAAGAAATCCGGCAGAATCTCGGTTTCCGTCGGTATTCAGGCTGGACGTGGGATGACCGTGCCCGGATTTATATCTATGATGACCAGGAGGATTATGTGAATTCCTCCAAAGCCGCCGGATGGTCAAGCGGTCATGCGTATACCCGCGAAAAGATTATCCGGACTTATCCTTCCGCGACCGGTTTTTTTGATACAACATTACCGCATGAGCTGGGACATATTATTTTCCGGGAATTTATCGGTTATAAATCACGCGGGATTCCATTATGGTTTATTGAAGGTGTCGCGATGTATCAGGAAAAGGCCAAACGTTATGGGTCCGATCATATTGTGAAAGAGTCGATAGAAGATGGAACGTTTATGCCGTTGGAAGAGTTATCTAACATGCGCTTATATCATCATACAACTCAGGAGAAGGTGGATCTTTTTTATGCGGAGTCGGCGAGTGTGGTGAATTATCTGATTAGCGAACAGGGCGAGTATCGATTTGTCAATTTCTGCCGGAAATTGCAGGAGGGAGTGGATTTCCTTAAAGCGCTCGATACGATTTATGGACGTTTTAACGGTATCGAAGGTTTAAACAGGGCTTGGAAGGGGCATATTGAACGATGAAAAAATCGTATCATTTTATTGGCATTGGCGGTATCGGAATGGGCGCGTTGGCGTTTTTATTGATGGAAAAAGGACATCGCGTTAGCGGAAGCGATTTGAAGCAGAATGCTATGACGTCCAGATTAAAAGACGCCGGAGCTGATATTTCAGCCTGTCATGCTGCTGAAAATATTAATGATGCTGATGTGGTGGTTTATTCTTCAGCGATTTCCGAGGATCATTTAGAGCGTAAGGCAGCTGAGCGAAAACAAATATTACAAATTCGTCGTGCCACTTTACTAGCAGAGCTCGTCAAACTTCATAAAGGACTCATCGTGTGTGGGACACATGGTAAAACGACAACGGCAGCTATGTTGACGTGGATACTTCAGCGAGCTGGCTTAGATCCTTCACATTATATTGGAGCAGAAGTTCCCTTGGTTGGTGAGTGCGCTCGAGCGGGTGAAGGTGATTATTTTGTTGCTGAAGGTGATGAAAGTGACGGTTCTTTAATAGAGTTTTTCCCTTATTGCGC
>JAGQKQ010000098.1 GCA_020430005.1 Candidatus Omnitrophota bacterium | reverse complement strand
CCGGTAACTGCATTTACAGCATTTTTTCATATTTATTTGAAAATTGGGCGTTACGGAATTATTTTGTAGTGTTTTTAAAAGGGACTGTTCTAACCCATAAACGGTTTCTTGAATTTCCTTTTCATTAAGCTGATATTTATGAATTGTTGGTGTATGGGAGTTCTTAAAAGGAAATTTTAATAAGAAGGATTCTTTTATGTCCATATTATTATTCTTACAGAGTAAATAATAGGCGCAAAGTTGCGCCTTGTAAGTGGCATAAAAAGTTTCTGCATCACCCTTACTCCATTTGCACTCTATTAATATGTGCCCTTTTGGTGTGAGAAATACATAATCAGGCCGACCGACAAATTTTGCATACTCAAGAGAATGGGGGTTATTATTTGAGTTATAAATGCATTGCGTATCGTGAAAAAAGTTTTGGAGAAACATATAGTACTCTTTTGAGAACTTCGGGAAAAGATGTCTCCAGAATTTCCAAAATCCATGGCTTGATTTTTTTGCTTTAATAATATGTCTGGTGATGTCGTTTAGTTTGTGTTGACGTTCTCCCTGCCGCAGTTCTTTTATGTGTGGAATGGGGGTTCCATTTTTTTTAAACAGAGTTTGTTGCGGGCAGTAGACGTGCTCAGCTAGATCTGTTGCTGAAATGAAATCAAAATTTTTCTTTTCCAAGATTTGTTTGCGTGTTTTCTTAAGGCGAATTTCCTCTTTTAGAAGTGAAATGACAGTTTGTGCGCAATAGTGGGTAATCCTCCCATAAGGAACAAAAGACGGAATGCGTTCATCAATGAACCAGTATCCTCCTGAAGTATTTTTAAATCCCAGAATAAAAATAAGTTTTTTGATCTTTTGATATTCGGCAAAGCTTGCGTGATATTGTCCCATAACGTTTTTATTTTTTTTCTAAAATATTCTTTGCTTTTTCCCGCCCAAGAGGCGTTAAGGTAAGTCGGTTGCCCTCTTTTCGGATTAGACCGTCTTCAATGGCCTGGGCGATGGCCTCAGAGGTATAGTCGTCATTCCAGAGCATATGGTCGCTCATGTGGCTGACAACTCGCTCGGTTTCTTCAGCATGAGCGTATTCGGCTTGTAACAAATGGACAGATAATGTTTCGGAAGCAAAATTCCATTTCTTCCAGCGCCGGACCAATATTTTTGCCAAGATCCCCTTTTCCGGAGCGAAAATTAAAGCGAGAAAGAATAAAATGCCGGCAAATGTGGCCATAGATCCGGAAATGCTGGCGTCTAAAACATAAGCCAGAAAATATCCCCCAAGTGCAGATAAGATGCCGAGAATACCGCTGATAAGAATCATTGTGGAAAGACGATTTGTTAACAGATACGCGGCCGATGGCGGCGCAATCATCAGGGCGACAACTAAGATGGAACCAACACTTTCAAATGAGGCAACAGCCGTTACGCTGACAATGGTCATCAATAAATAATTCAACAATGTTGGGAAAAATCCTAAGGCGGCCGCCAGACCTTTATCGAAGGTTGTCAGTTTTAATTCTTTATAAAAGACCAGAATAAAAGTGAGATTTAATAGAAAAACAGCACCGGTTGTCCACAAACTTCTTGGCCCAAGATCGATATGATTGATCACAAAACGGTCAAACGGCGCAAAGGCGATTTCACCAAAAATGACACAGTCCGCGTCGAGATGAACGCCTTGAATGTATTTGTTAATGAGAATAACGCCGATCGAAAACAGCAATGGAAACACAAGCCCAATGGCCGCATCTTTTTTAAGTTTACGGGTGTTGATAATTAATTCTGTCAGCGACACAGTTAGGACGCCGACAACGGCAGCACCAATGACCAGCCATGGAGAAGCTAATTTCTTGGTAAATAAAAAGGCGACAACGATCCCCAGTAAAATAGCATGACTAATGGCATCGCTCATTAGGGATACACGCCGTAGGACCAAAAATACTCCCGGCAACGCGCAAGTGACGGCCGTTAAAGCGGCTAATATTAAAATATCAAGCTGATGAGAATCCACTGATTGTTTCCTCGTATTCTTTTGTTAATTTGCGGGCTTTATCCAATCCTTTTGGGGTAAGTGCCCAGCGTTTATCTTCAAATTGTTGGGCCCATCCTTTACGTGACAATTCTTTCATCGTTTTATCAATGGCTCCCCGTCCGATCGCTTTAAGAGCGGAAATGTCGTGTGGATGAAACGGATCAGTTTGAATTTCTGAAAACAGCAATAAGTTTTGTAACATTGTCGTGGTTAAAATCGTTTTTCGATTCCGGTACGATCGAATCCAGTCCCACAATAATCCTCTGTTTGGTGCGAAGACCAACGATACCAAAACAAAAATGCTCAAAAAGATGACAATCGTCGGCCCTGTCGGTAGATTGGAAACCATGCTGCTGGTAATGGCTCCAAATGTGCCGGAGATCGCCCCGAATAAGGCGGAAAGAAATAACATAACACCCAGACGATCGGTCCATTGCCGGGCGGCCGCAGCTGGCGCAACCAGCATCGCGCTCATTAATACAACGCCTACGGTTTGTAAACCGATCACGATCGCAATGACGATAAGTGTTGTTAAAAAAACATCAAAGAAATGGACCGGCATGCCTTGGCTGGCGGCATAATCTCGATCGAAAACGAGTATCTTGAATTCTTTCCAAAACACAATGAGAACGAGGAAAATAAAGATACTGAAAGCAGACATCATCATAACGTCCTGTTTTAATAATGTGGCGGCATTACCAAAAATAAATTTATCCAGTCCCGCTTTTGTCGCCGTTGGTAGTTTCTGTACGATTGTAATTAATAATAATCCGAGTCCAAAAAAGACGGAAAGGATAATACCCAGCGCGGCATCCTTTTTTAGCTTTGTGTTTTCCACAATAAGCTTTAGAAACAAGCTGGCAATCCATCCGGAGATTCCGGCGCCAAGTAATAACACAAATGGATTTTTGGTCTGTGTTATTAAGAAAGCCAGACAAACGCCCGGTAAAGTCGCGTGCGCGATGGCATCGCCTAACAGACTTTGTTGACGGAGAACGGCAAAGGTACCTAAACATCCGGCGGTAATGCCTAAAATAAGTGATCCGGTAAAGACAATCTGGATTGTATAATTCTGAAAGAATTCGGCAATGGTATTAAGCAGAAGCATGGCCCTTTTCCTCTTCTTCCTTTAGCCCGGTTAAGAATGCGGCTTTACCACCATATGTTTTGCGCAGATTTTCCTGAGTTAAGATATCGGTGACTTTCCCCAAAGCAACAGCCCGAACGTTAAGCAGCATCACCCATTCGAAATATTCTTTTAGGGTTTGTAAATCATGGTGAACACAGATAATGGTTTTTCCTTTATCCTTCAGCTCACGTAATAATGTAATAATGCTGCGTTCGGTGGCCGCATCAACACCGGCAAAGGGTTCGTCCATTAAATAAATCGGGGCATCTTGAATCAGGGCGCGCGCGATGAAGACGCGTTGCTGTTGTCCTCCGGATAATTGACTGATCTGCCGGTTCATGAAATCCGCCATACCAACCTTTTCCAGACAGTCCACGGCCATTTTACGATCCTCCACTTTAGGTCGTCTGAACCAGCCTAAATGGCCATATCGCCCCATTAAAACAACATCCAGAACGTTTGTCGGGAAATCCCAATCCACCGTGCCTTTTTGAGGAACATACCCGATCAGGCGAGATTGAGGTCGATAATTTTTTCCAAAAACCTGAATACGACCTGCCGCTGGTTTCAACAATCCGAGAATAGTTTTAATAAGAGTGGATTTGCCAGCGCCATTCGGTCCGACAATCGCTAGTAGTGTGTCTTGCGGGGCTTGAAAATCCACATCCCAAAGGACCGGTTTTTCATGGTAAGCGACCGTTAAGTCGGTAACATCAATCGCCGGATTTGTGATCTTTGTTGTCTGAGTCATCATCATAATAGGATTCCCTTTTTATGTGGTCTGTTGTCTGTGGTCCGTGTTCTGTTACTTTCAGAGCACTGATCACAGATCACGGAGCACTATTTCAATGCATTCACAATGGTATTAATATTATGCTTTACCATTCCAATATACGTTCCTTCGACAGAGCCTTCATCGCCCATGGCATCGGAGAAGAGTTCTCCACCGATTTTAACATCCCACCCTTGAGCTCTGACGGCATCTTGAACGGCCTTAATGTTGCGTTCCGGGACGGAGGTCTCCACAAAGATGGCCTTAATTTTTTTGGTTGCAATAAATTTGGCCAAGTCCATCACGTCTTTTGTTCCGGCCTGCGATTCTGTGCTGATGCCCTGTAGACCGACCACGTTAAAGTTGTAGCGTTGGCCGAAATAACGGAATGCATCATGGGCGGTCACTAAAATACGTTGGTCATCGGGGAGTTCGGCCGCCCGATTTGAAACATACTGATGAAGTTCTTTTAACTTTTCCTGATAATCCACGGCACGCTGTTGATAATATTCTTTCCCTTCGGGATCTTCTTCAATTAAAACATCTTCAATCCGTTTCGCGACCTGTTGCCATAGTGTAACATCAAACCAAATGTGGGGATCATGGTGGCCCACATAATTGACGCTATCCAGTAATACAGATTGATCCACATATTCCCCAACGGGGACGGTTCTTTTTGATGTGTTCATCCGCTCAAGAATATCACCCATCTTGGCTTCAAGAAATAATCCGTTATAAAAAATAAGATCCGCTTTGGCTAATTTACGGACATCACTTTCAGTAGCCTTATAAAGATGCGGATCAACCCCAGGCCCCATTAAACCGACAACATCAACACGCTCTCCTCCGATTTCTTTGGTGACATTGCTGATTTGTCCGATGGTTGTCACAATATTTAATGTTGCATGCGCCTGATGACAATGGATGAATCCTGCTGTCATAATCAGAGCCAATACAAATATGATCTTTCCTTTCATTTTAAGCCTTTCTCATGAGTGATATACTGTCTCGTTTTTAATCCAAAAAATTTTATTGGCATTTTCGGCAAATTCCATAAAAATGCATTTCATGCCCGATAACCTGAAAGCCCTCTTTTTCTAAATAGGGTTTATAGACTTTATCTTCTCCCAAATCGGGAAATTCAATGTATGAGCCACAGTGCAGACATTTGGCATGGTGATGGGGTTTTTCATCATAAATATGTTCAAAGTGCTGATGTTTTTCCCCAAAGGCCGTTTTGCGGATAACCCCGGCTTCCAGAAGTTCATTAATACTGCGATAAATGGTCGCCCGGGAGACTCTTCGCTTATTTTGGTGGCACTGTTTAACCAGTTCTTCCGGGGCAAAATGACCATGCGCGTGCATCACTTCATCAAAAACAATTTGCCGGCCAGTGGTTAAGCGGAGCCCTTTCTCCTTCAGGTGACGCTCAAACTTCAAACGTTCATTTTTAATGTCCATGCGGTCTGTTGACTTCATATGAGATAGTGTATCATCTTTAGGGAAAAAGTCAATAGACTAGATGCTTGATTCTGGATGCTCGATTCTTGATGAGATTACTTCGTCATCCCTTCTCGCAAAAACACCATTCGTCCTGTGTCATTGCGAACGCAGTAAAGCAATCCTTTCTTTCAGAGTCCAGTATCGGGCTTCTAGAATCTAGGATCAAGTATCCAGTATCCAGCATCAAGTATCTAGAGCCACTTAATCGAACACCCCATGGATGGTTTTTGGTTGGGGTCTGGGATTTTGCCGGTGCCTACAGCGGTTAAAGCGGTTTTCAGCTCTTCTTTGGTGACTTTACGTTCGTCTTTCCAGTTATCATCAATACGCCCGTGGTAGGCCAATTTTCCATTGGCATCGAACAGATAAATGTCCGGGGTGCATTGCGCTTTGAAGGATTTGGCGACCGCTTGTGTGTCATCCACCAGATAAGGAAAATCAATCCCCCACTCCACAATCTTTTGCTGCATTTGATCAGGAGAGTCTTCCGGGTAGTCGGGATTGATGTTGGGATTAATGGCTATAGTGCCGATCCCTAGACTTTGGGCATAATCGGCCAGTTGGATAAGACGCGGCCAGACCGCGATGGCGTAAGGGCAATGATTGCAGGTGAAGGCAATTAAAATCCCTTTTTCTCCGGTTAAGTTTTCAGATTTTACCTCTTTACCATCTGGCGTTTTTAACGTAAATCCCGGCATGGGTGTTCCCAAAGGAATGTTAATAGATTCTAATAAAGCCATCAAAAGTCTCCTTTTTTAAGTAGAATACGATGAGAAATTATTGATTTTCTGTTGATAGTTAGGTAGTATAACATCAAATAGAAAAGGAGTAAATATGCCGGTACCTGACGATATGATTTTAAAACAGATCCCATTGGGGCCGATGGATAACTTTTTGTATTTCATCGGGGATAAGCAAACTAATGAAATTGCGGTAGTCGATCCGGCCTGGGACGTGGACTATTTGTGCGCTGCTGCCGAAAAGAATGGCTATTATATTAAAAGCATCTTTCTCACCCACGCGCACCATGATCATGTGAATGGTTTAAAGGAAATATTGTCGCGGCATGATGTTCCCGTGTATATTTCCAAATATGAAGCAGATTTTTACAGGCCTAAGCATAAGAATTTAGTGGATGTGGATAATGGGCAAATGTTGAAGATTGGGAATGTTGAATTTCAATGTATTCATACGCCAGGGCATTCACCGGGGTGTCAATGTTTCAAGCATGGTGATGTTTTAATCGCCGGCGATTTGATTTTTGTGGATGGCTGCGGCCGCTGCGATTTGCCGGGAGGTGATGCCGGGGTTATGTATCATTCTCTTTTTGACATTCTCCTGAAAATGCCGGATTCTACGATTGTTTATCCCGGACACAATTACGGAGCCGTCCCTTTTGCTACGTTGGGGGAATTGAAAAAGCATAATCCGTAC
>JAGQKQ010000097.1 GCA_020430005.1 Candidatus Omnitrophota bacterium | reverse complement strand
TTATCTTCAATCTGTTCAAACATCATAATACCCTTATACAATTCCGCATAAGAAGGGCTCACAGCAATCACCAGACAGTCCACTCCCAAATAGCGGTAAGAAAAATTGTAAAGATATTTTAATAATGGAAAAAGGATGTTCCCATGACTGGAACGAAAATCTTTTTTAACCGTTAATCCGATAATCTCTGCAACACGCGAATATCTGCGGTTGAGATAGGTAATATCAAAATCGCTTTCAATCGGTAATCTGGCAGGATTATTCAAAACTATAGAAAAAGTTCCAATAACCTCATCATCCCATAAAGCAATCACCGTAGTGGTATATGGAAGCATATTATAAAAACCTAAACGCATTCCGGAATTGTGCGGATCCATATATCCCATTTCAATATAGGAGTCATGGACCAGGGAATAAGCTTTTTCGAGTTCTTCTTGCGTTTCGGCTAGTTTGAGTGTCAAATTCTTGGGTAGTTCGTAGGATAGGTTGACATGATTTCGATACAGCGGATATCTCCATTCTTTGGGAGTACGCCGAACGATGTCTCTGGTAAAACGCCGAAAGCGTTTTTTGACTGTGGTTGCGAATTTAATCATCTAAGGTCGATCCTCTAATTTTAGGATTTATCAAAAATTTTATTCCTAATTTTGCCGATAAATCAAAATCCCCACACTTAGTTAAAGTGTGCCATATTATATATATAAGGACAAGTTCTTATAGAAAAACAATTAGGCTAATCATAAGTTATTTATTATCAATAACTTATGATGTATTGGCCAGATCTTTAATAAGAGTATAAGGATAAATACCCGAAGAGTGCCCGTCATTCCAGACAATTCCCAAGGCGTAATTCCCGAGCGGGGTAATCTCCTTGGGCTGGATATCCTGGCGGATATCGTCTTCTGAAATCAGAACCTCTCCTGTTATTTCATTAGCGCAGAGCGCGCACCGGCAGCTTAATCGTAATTGCTTATTGGAAACTGTAACCCCCATTCCGTCAGCCCATTGGACCGAAATGTTCTGTTTATCAAATTTAACATCAGGAACCCCTGATTTGAGTTCGTCTAAATGCGAAAGAGCCTCTTTCATATGCTCTACCGCAAGCATGATATAATCATTACTAAAATGCTGATCCAGTGATAGTGTCATTTGCGGCTGCAATGGAATTTCCGCCAGCAACTTTACCCCAAAACGTTTTTGTAAAGAATGCACCGCATTCTCCCCAAAGATGTAGTGCTTTTCGTCACATTTGTTGCAAAGAAAATACGACATATTTTCAATAATCCCGATAATTGGGACATTCACTTTTTCAAACATCAAAATTCCACGAGCGACATCCAACAAGGATAATGTTTGTGGCGTCGTCACAATAACAGCCCCGCTTAGCCGTGCTGTTTGAGTAATTGTTAATTGAACATCCCCTGTTCCCGGTGGCATATCGATAAACAAATAATCAAGCTCTCCCCAATCGGTCATCATTAAAATTTGCTGGATATACCGTGTAACAATCGGGCCGCGCATAACAGCCGGCGCGTCACCCAACAAAAACCCGAAGGACATGATTTTTAAACCATCTCTCTCGACTGGGATGAGTTGTTTTTGATTATTGGTTTTAATATGAACATTCTTGAGATTAAACAAAGCGGGAACTGACGGGCCGTGAATGTCCGCGTCGACGAGCCCGACTTTATATCCGCCTTTGGCCATTTCACGCGCGATATGCGCGGCAACTGTGGACTTTCCCACGCCGCCTTTACACGACGAGATAGCGATGATGGATTTCACCTTTTCTAACGAACCTCCGGCTAAAGGGCTGGCAATAACTTTAACTTCCACAGATTTAACACCGTCAAGTTTTTGCACAACTTCTTTTGCGGTGTTAATGCAACTATTGTCATTCGGATCAATCAATTGAAATGAAACGGCATTATCGGAAATTTGAATGTTGCGGACATAACCGGACGTCACAAGATTTTTGTCCGGGTCGCGGGGATGCGGCACCGTAGATAAGGCATTACGGACTTTTTGAATGGTAATCATGATTAAATCTGAATCGCTTTGATATCGGCGTCAGTTAGTTTTTTTGCCAAAGTTGTTTGCTTTTCGTTTGTCTTTGACGCTTTCCAGAAATGTAATTCCTGGGATGGCAGGTCTCTTCTCTTCGAATAATATTGCACCAATCCGGCGGCGATTGCAAGGATTTTTTCAGAAGGTTTTTCCCCCTTTAAGACCAGCGTCGGACCACGCTTGTCAGGAAACTCCATAATAATGTCATCTCTATGCGCATAGCGCACCAAAGACACATTTTCCTCTTCATCACGGCCCAAAATCAGCTTAAAGCCCTCTTCAATGCGGTAATGGCGGCCCCATTTTAAGGCAATCGTCTCTCTGAAGTTACGATAACCATGATCCAATGTGTCTTTCATCCGGCGGGCAAAATTTTTATCCGTCAAAAGGCATCCTCCAGCCGGAGGAGTAAATTCCGTAATGCCCAGTTTACGGGCGATTTCGTACTGCATTTTGCGGGAACGTCCGGTAATTTGTAACAACTGATTACGATCAATCAGCCCTTCCTGTTCGGGAATGGTTGGTTCCATGAGTTGAGCACATAATGGACGCAGTAATTTTCCTTTTAATCCAGTCTCTTCTTCAATCCACTTCATACTGTGCCGACGCTGCGACATGGGACGTTGCCCCAAAACTTCGCCGGTAAAAACAAAATCCGCCCCGATATGTTTCATGTATTGCGCGGCCCGGGAAAACATATGGATGCGACAGTCAACACAAGGATTCATGGCGGTCCCATAACCATGTTTGGGATTTCTTACCATTTCAAGATAACGCTCGTCCAATTGCAGGACAATAAATTTAATATCAATGGCGATCGCCGCCTCAATCGCTTTAGTCTTATCACAACATCCCCAGGGCATGGCAAAATAGACTCCGTAGACATCCACCCCGAGATCTTTTACAACCTTGGCGGCTACGGTACTATCCAGCCCTCCTGAAATAAGCCCAACGGCCTTAACCAGTTTTTTATCAACTTTCTGGATCAAAAGACATTCCTCACTTCGCTTGTTAAATAAGTAGTGAATTTAACAATAATATATGATTATCGACCAAAATTCAAGGGCCTTTAGTGACGGAAAAGCAGATTCATCGGCACCTACAAAAAAACTTGCCAAAAGGTATTCCATTATGCTAGTATGGTCATTCAAACTTTTAGAAATATTGAGGTTAAGGAAAATTATGACGAAAAAAGCAGCAAAAAGCACAAAAAAAGCGGCAAAAGCACCCATCAAAAAATCGATGACCGGAGCTGAAGCCCTGGTCAAATGTTTGGAAAACCTTGGCGTAGAATATATTTGGGGACTTTCCGGTGGCGCCGCCATCCCTATCTTCGATGCGTTAGTCGGGTCTAAAATCAAATTAATCTTGGTCCGCCACGAACAAGGCGCGGCCCATATTGCGGACGGTTATGCCCGCGCAACCGGAAAACCGGGTGTTGTTCTGGTAACCAGCGGTCCGGGAGCAACCAATACCGTAACCGGTATTATGACGGCCCAAATGGACTCGGTTCCGATGATCGTTTTAACCGGACAAACCATTTCCCCTATGCTTGGAAAAGATGCTTTCCAGGAATCGGATATTTTCAGTATTACCATTCCGGTTGTTAAGCACAGCTATTTGGTTAAAAAGGCCAACGATATTCCACGAATTACCAAAGAGGCTTTTCATATTACCAATACCGGTCGACCAGGTCCGGTTTTGATTGACTTGCCGAAAGATATCACCCAAGGGGAATTCACCGGTAAAACTCTGGATCCGGAAATGGATATTCCAGGATATAAAACCGCGGATAAAGGCAGTCTTAAAGATATTAAAAAGATGGCCAAATTATTTAATGCGTCGAAAAAACCTCTTCTTCTCGTTGGTCATGGGGCGGTTTTATCCGGCGCGCATCAGGCTGTCGCAAAATTAGCCAGAAAACTGAACGCACCGGTAACCAATACTTTACTTGGTAAAGGATGTTTTCCGGAAACCGATCCTCTCTCTTTAGGGATGTTAGGAATGCACGGAACGGCGTATGCCAACAAAGCGTTAGTCGGTTGTGATTTAATCTGTTCCATCGGCTCCCGTTTTGATGATCGTATTAATGGAAAAAATGACGAGTTCTGTGTCGGTGCAAAAAAACTGCATATTGATATTGATGAAGCGGAAATCGGAAAGATTGTTGAGCCTGACGCGTATTGTGTCGGTGATGCCCGTCTGATTGTTGAAGAATTAGTGAAACATGTTAATCCGCTAGACACGGAAGAATGGTTGAAGGAAGTTAAGTTCTACAAAAAAGAGTTTCCGTTAAAATTCAACGATGACAAAGGCTTGACCGCTCAGCGCGTTTTATTTGATCTGCAGGAATTGACGAAAGGTGACGCCATCATCAGCACCGACGTTGGCCAGCACCAAATGTGGTCGGCTCAATTTAACTTAAGCACCAAAGGTGAGCGATGGTTATCTTCCGGCGGCGCGGGAACGATGGGATTTGGTTTTCCAGCGGCGATTGGCGCCCAATTCGGCTGCCCCAACGACCTTGTTGTGGCGGTTGTTGGCGACGGTGGTTTTCAGATGACCCTTTTTGAGTTAGCTACAGTATTTATTCATAAACTACCGGTTAAGATTCTGGTTATCGACAATAAATATTTAGGTATGGTTCGCCAATGGCAGGAACTCTTCTTTGAAAACCGTCTTTCCGGCGTTGACTTGGAAGGAAATCCTAATTTTATTAAATTAGCCGAGGCTTATGGCATCAAAGGTGTTCATATTGATGATCCAAAACATTGTAAAACCCGCTTAAAAGAAGCGTTAGATTTTAAAGGCCCGGTTCTTATTCACGCAGAGGTTATTAAAGAGGACAACGTATTCCCGATGATTCCTGCCGGACGAAGCGCGTCCCAAATGATTATTGAACCGCCGACAACAAAATTAGAAAAACCAACAGGAAGTACATAATGGCTAAGAAGAAAAAAGATATCCACACGATCAGTGTTAAAGTTGCAAATAAACCCGGGGTCCTGCTGCGTTGCGCGCAGGTTTTTGCCCGCCGGGGATATAATATTGATTCTCTCGTTGTTTCCGCCGGCGTAAACCCGAAATATTCCCGAATGACTATTACCGCTCAGGGAGATCCGGAAACACTGGAGCAAATTATCAAACAGACCGCGAAACTGGTTGACGTACTGCATTGTGAAGAACATACCGGTGCCGACTCTGTTACCCGCGAGGTTGCTTTATTGAAACTTAAATCCTCTGCTCAAATCAAATCAGCGATCACAAAACATAAAAGAAAATATGGACTGAAGATTGTTGATGAAGGCGAAGGCGCCATCATTATTGAACAAGACGGAACGACGGAAGAACTCGATGAGTTTGAAGAATTGATGAAGAAACACGGTATTATTGAAATGGTCCGTTCCGGGAAGCTTGTTATGGCGTTGGGAAAAGAGCCAACCTAGACTAGCTACTAGTCGCTTTTTACTAGCACCTGGTAAATTAAAATTTAAACATTCACACTTTTGTCATACCTGCGAAGGCAGGTATCCAGACTGGATTCCCGCCTACGCGGGAATGACATATTGTTAAGCATTACTCCTCAAAAAATTCTTTCAGCGCTTCTTGTAATTCGTTGAGATCTTTTGTCGTGTGTGCGGTCGATACAAAGTAAGCTTCCAGATCGGCAGGCGGCCAATAAATTCCTTCATCCAATAAATGGTGAAAAAGTTTTACGTACTTCTCTCCCCCGGCGGCATTTTGAGCATCCACGTAATTTAAAACCGGTTCTTTTCTGAAACGGATACTCATCATGGATTTATAATGTGCGCTATGCGCATCAATCTTATTTTCTTTGAAGAAATCATTAATGGTCTTGGAAAAATGGTCGCACTTTTCATTTAATTTTTTATAAACTTTATCATTGAGCGTTTTAAGTCCGGCCAAACCGGCTTTCATGACAACCGGATTTCCCGCAAATGTTCCGGCTTGATACACTCCACCCAACGGCGCTAACGTTTCCATAATGTCTTTCCGGCCGCCATAAGCGCCAATTGGAAAACCGCCGCCGATAATTTTTCCCAAACACGTCATATCAGGAATAATCCCGTAATCTTTCTGAACGCAGCCTGTGTTGGTACGGAATCCCGTCATAATTTCATCAAAAATTAAAACGATACCATATTTTTTTGTGAGCGTTCTGAGTGTTTGCAGGAATTCTTTTTTCGCCGGAATAACGCCCATGTTTCCCGCAACGGGTTCAATAATTACACAAGCAATCTGATCTTTATGCTTGGTTAAGGTTTTTTCCAGAAGATCGGTATCATTGTACGGAAGACTGATCGTGTTTTGGACATGACTTTTAGGAATACCCAAACTGGAAGATTCATGCAATTGGGCGACACCGCTTCCCGCTGTGGTCAACAAATCATCGAAATGGCCATGATAACAGCCATCGAATTTTACTAATAGATCCCGTTTTGTAAAACCGCGGGCCAGACGAATGGCACTCATGGTCGCTTCTGTTCCGGAATTCACAAAACGGATTTTCTCAATTGATGGCACGCACTGAACAATATATTCAGCGATGGCAATTTCTTCCCGCGTGGTTGTTCCAAAACTGGCGCCCTTCTCTACCGTTTTCTTGGCAGCCAGTGTCATATGCCGATGCGCGTGTCCTAAAATCAGCGCTCCCCAGGACAAACAATAATCCGTGTATTGGTTGTTATCATAATCATACAAATGCTGCCGCTGTCCGTATTTCATAATCAACGGATTGCCACCGACGCCCTTAAACGACCGGACCGGACTGTTAACCCCGCCAACCATAACCTTTTCCGCTCTTTTGTAAAAATTTTCAGAGTGTTGAT
>JAGQKQ010000096.1 GCA_020430005.1 Candidatus Omnitrophota bacterium | reverse complement strand
AATGGGAACCTACTTTTTAGGTGAGTTGCAGAAGCTTCAGAAAAAGTTTGATTGTATCACCAATGTTCGCGGTTTGGGTTTAATGATTGGAATTGAATTAAATATCCCGGGAAAAGATATTTTTGATGTCTGTTTTAAAAACGGATTGATTATTAATTGCACGCAGGGAAATATATTGCGTTTTATGCCGGCGTTAAATGTGACGAGAAAACAGGCCGATAAAGCGCTGCACATTCTAGAAAAATCGATTGCTGAGGTGGCATCATGAAAAAACGAGATTTGGTGAGTTTAGAAACGTTAACACCGAAAGAAATGTTAAAACTATTGGAATTAGCGGAAAAGGTTAAATCCTACCGAAATCATTCATCAAATGCGTTGACTGGAAAAACGATTGGGTTGCTTTTTCAGAAACCGTCAAACCGGACCCGTGTTTCGTTTGAGGTGGGGATTCATCAATTAGGCGGGCACTGTATTTATCTTAGTCCGGATGAAATCAATCTTGGTGTGCGGGAAGATACGGCGGATGTGGCCAAAACATTATCCCGGTATTTGGATGGAATTGTGGCCCGTACAAACGATCATCAGGACATGTATGATTTAGCGCGTTATTCGACAATCCCGGTTATTAACGGATTATCCGACTTATTTCATCCTTGTCAGGCCTTGGCGGATATCTTTTCGATTAAAGAACGTTTTGATGATTTAGAAGGTCTGAAAGTCGCGTATATCGGTGACGGAAATAATGTGTGTCATTCTCTGCTTTTGGCCTGCGCGATGGTGGGAATGAATATATCGGTCGCCTCACCCAAAGGATATGAGCCGGAAAAAGAAGTTGTCGAGTTAGCCAAAACGTATTCGGGAAAAATTAAAATCACAAATGATCCTAAGGAAGCTGTTAAAGGGGCGGATGTTGTATATTCCGACGTTTGGGTCAGTATGGGGCAGGAAACGGAAGGCAAAGAACGTTTGAAAGTTTTTAAAGGGTTTCAAATTAATAAAACGCTTTTAAAAACAGCTGATCCTAATCATATTTTTATGCATTGTCTGCCGGCGCACCGTGGGGAAGAAGTAACGGCGGATGTGATTGATGGTAAAAATTCCATCATATTCGACCAGGCGGAAAATCGTTTGCACGTGCAAAAGGCGATTTTGATATTTTTGTTTGAACACTTTAAATAAAGTTTACGGTAAGAAGGAGAATTTTATATGAAGAAAGTCGTATTGGCCTATTCCGGGGGATTGGACACGTCGTGTATTATTCCCTGGCTGAAAGAGCGCGGCTATGAAACGATTGCCGTTGTCGGTGATGTCGGGCAGGGTGATGATTTTGAAGCCATTAAAAAGAAGGCTTTAAAGTCCGGTGCGTCTAAAGTTTACTGTTTAAATCTTCAAAAAGAATTGATTGAGAATTATGCGTTGCCGGCTTTAAAGGCGGGAGCTCTTTATGAAAGCAAATATAATTTGGCGTGCGCGTTATCGCGACCGTTGATCGCCGAGAAACAAGTTGAAGTTGCCCGAAAAGAAAAAGCGCAAGGGCTTGTCCATGGCTGTACCGGAAAAGGAAATGACCAGGTTCGATTTGAGGTAACGTATCGTTTGATGGAACCAAAGATGGAAGTCATCGCACCGGTGCGTGTATGGGAATTTAAAACACGTGATGAAGAGATTGATTATGCCAAGGCGCAGGGAATTCCGGTTCCTGTAACGAAAAAAAGTCCGTATAGTATTGATACAAATGTGTATGGACGGGCGATTGAGTGCGGTGTTTTGGAAGATCCTTGGAAAGAACCGCCGGAAGACATTTATAAACTGACGACCGATCCTAAAAAAGCGCCAAACACGCCGGCTTATGTGGAAATTGAATTTACTCAGGGCGTTCCTAAGAAGATTGACGGCACAGCCTATCAACCGCTTGAATTAGTGAAGAGGTTAAACGAAATTGGCGGTAAACATGGTGTGGGACGTACGGATATGATCGAGAACCGTCTTGTCGGAATTAAATCCCGCGAGATTTATGAAAATCCGGCGGGAGCAATTTTGCATTTGGCCATTCGCGATCTGGAAAGTCTGGTTTTGGATCGGGAAAGCTTACGCTTTAAAGAAGCATTATCATTAAAATACGCGGAGTTAACGTACAATGGATTGTGGTGGACGCCGTTAAAAGCGCAATTGGACGCGTATTTTGAAAAATATCATGAAACAACAACCGGAACCGTTCGCGTAAAACTTTATAAAGGAAAAGCAACCGTTGTCGGACGAAAATCCAAGTTCTCCCGCTATAGCGAGAAAATGGCAACATATGGCGAAGGGGACGTGTTCGACCAATCTTTGGCGGATGGATTTATAAAATTGTGGACCGTACCATATCAAAAGTAGCGCTAGAGGTATGAGGTAAGAAAGCAATATGCAAAGCATATTGCTATAAGGTCACACGTTTTAAAATTAACGCTATGCTCCAAAGTGTTAATTTTTGGGTGACCGCGAAAACTTATAAGAAAAATTTAAAGATTAAAATATTATTTTGATTTTTTGTCATCCCTGCGAAAGCAGGGATCCAAAAACAGCAAGTTTTGGATGGATTCCCGCCTCCGCGGGAATGACATGAAATTATAGGGATAATAAATAATACAAAAGGTCAATATTATGAATAAATTCTGGGGTAGTCGATTTGAAGGACAGACAGATAGTTTAGCCGACAAGTTCAGTTATAGCATTTCCTATGACTACCGTCTGGCAAAGTATGACTGTATCGGCGGCATCGCGCACGCGAAGATGCTGGGAAAGTGTCAGATCATTTCCAAGAAAGATGCTGATGCGATTGTGTCCGGATTACAGAAACTGTTAAAACAAATCGAAGACGGTAAATTCAAATATGATCCGAAGGCGGAAGATATTCATACCAACGTACAGTCGGAATTAAAAAAGCTGATTGGAGCTCCTGCGGATAAGTTGCATACAGCCCGTTCACGCAATGATCTGATTGTATTGGATATGAAGTTATATTGCCGTGATGAACTGATTGCGCTTATTAAGGAAATCACAAACATTCAAAAAGCGGCGGTTAAGTTTGCCGAAAAGAACAAAGATGTCATTATTCCGGCGTATACCCATTTGCAAGCCGCACAGGTGGTTTTATTAGCCCATCATATGCTGGCGTATGTGGAAATGTTGGAACGGGACAAAACCCGTTTACAGGATGCCTTAAAACGGATTGATGTAAATCCTTTGGGAAGCTGTGCCTTGTCCGGAAGTTCATTGCCGACCGATCGAGCTTATGTTTCAAAGTTGTTAGGATTTAAAGAAACAGCGGCGAACAGTATCGATGCGGTCAGTGATCGTGATTTTATTGTGGAAACATTGTCTGGTCTGGCGATTTTCGGTATGCATTCTTCACGTATCGCGGAGGATATGATTGTCTGGGCCACCAGTGAATTCAATTTTGTGGATATTGACTGGTCGTTATGTACAGGATCATCTATTATGCCGCATAAAAAGAATCCGGATATTATGGAATTGATTCGCGGGGAAAGCGCCAAGTTGTATAGTAACCTGATGGAAATTTTGGTTTTGACCAAAGGATTGCCATTAACGTATAATCGTGATCTTCAACTGGACAAACCACCGTTGTTTGAATCTATTGAAAAGGCGAACGATATTGGTGGATTGCTGACGAAATTATTCGGTACTTTAAAAGTGAAAAAGGATGTTTTAAGTAAACGTGTTCAGGATGAATCATTTTTTACGGTGGATGTTATGGAGTATTTAATCACAAAAGGTGTTTCCTATCGCGAAGCGCATGACACGGTTGGTCTGATGGTAAAGAACTGTTTGGATAAAGGAATTTCTCTGACAGAACTGAATAAAAAAGACTTGCAGAAATTTTCACCGAATTTTGATGAGGACGTAAAAAAACTTTTAAAACCGGAAACATCTGTTAAAATTAAACAATCTTTGGGCTCGACGCGGCCGGCATTTGTGGCTCAGCAGATCCAAAAATGGAAGAAACGACTAAAATAAGAGAAAAATACAATGCACGATTTTAAATTTAAAAATAATGAACTTTACTGTGAAGCCGTAAAAGTAAGTGATGTCGTGGAAAAGGTGGGAACGCCGCTTTATCTTTACAGTCATAATACATTGGTGGACCATTTTACGAAAATTCAAAAGGCGTTTGCCAGTATTAATCCGCTTATTTGTTTTGCCATGAAGTCCAATGATAATATGGCGGTGTTAAAAACATTAGCTGATCAGGGAGCGGGTTTTGATATTGTTTCTGTTGGCGAATTAAAAAAGCTAAAGAAGATCAAAGCTGATACGAAAAAGGTCGTTTTTGCTTCCGTTGGAAAAACCGAAGAAGAGATTGTTGAAGCGATCAAAGCACAAATTTTGTTTTTTAATGTGGAATCTTTGCCGGAGCTGGATGAGATTGACCGTATCGCCGGACAAATGAATAAAACGGCACGGGTGGCCTTGCGGATTAATCCGGATGTGGAAGCTCCGACGCATGCGAAAATTACCACAGGAACACTAAAGAATAAATTCGGAATCGATCTAACAACGGCACGAAAGATTATTAAGTCGAAAACAAAATATAAAAATATCGATTTTTCCGGTTTGCATGTGCATATCGGATCGCAGATTACAAAGAGTGAGCCGTTTGTGAATGCCTTAAAACGTGTGATTGAATTCCTGAATGTGTTGCGTGCCGAAGACGGCATTGAATTAGAATATCTGGATATCGGCGGCGGTTTAGGGATTATTTATAAAGATGAAAAACCTCAAACGGCCCAGGACTTTGCCGACGCGGTTCTGCCATATTTAAAAGAGACGGGTTTGAAAATTGTCATGGAGCCCGGCCGCTTTATTGCGGGAAATGCCGGTATCTTTGTCACGCGTGTCCTTTATTTGAAAGACAACGGTGTTAAGAAATTTCTGATTGTTGATGGCGGAATGAATGATTTAATCCGACCGTCTTTATACGACGCGTATCACGAAATTGTTCCCGTAAAAAAGAAAACGGGAAAGAAAGAAGTGATGGATGTCGTCGGCCCAATCTGTGAGAGTGGCGATTACTTTGCCAAAGACCGTGAACTGCCGGTTTTGAAAAAAGGAGACTTGTTGGCGGTCATGAGCGCGGGAGCGTACGGGTATGTTATGGCCAGTAACTACAACGTTCGTGGTCGGGCGCCGGAAGTTATTGTTAAAGGGAGTCAATTTGGTGTGGCCAAAAAAAGAGAAACATTTGAGGATTTGATTAAAGGGGAATCTGTTCCTGCGTTTTTAAAATAAGATGAAAAGAAAAGCCTTAAAATTTACAAAGATGGCTGGGGCGGGAAATGACTTTGTGGTCATTGACGCGCCGGACACAAAAATCAATTTGAAAAAACTGGCCGTTCAATCCTGTGACCGGACCAACGGAATCGGTGCAGACGGATTGATGGTTCTGGATAAATCTAAAAAATCCGATTACCGTATGCGGATTATTAACGCGGACGGTTCTGAGGCGGAAATGTGCGGAAACGGCGCGCGTTGTATGGCGGCGTATATTGTGCAGAACCGTAAACCGAAAAAAGAATTGTTTTCTATGGAGACTTTGGCCGGTGAAATTCTGGCGCAGGCGAATGGTGAAGAAGCCATTGTCCGCTTAAGTGATCCGAAAGATTTTCAACCGGAAGTTAATATTAAGGTAAACGGGCGTGATTTGCGATTAAGTTACATTGACACCGGTGTTCCCCATGCGGTCATTTTTGTTCATGATTTGGAGAAGGTTGATGTTCAAACGATCGGACGTGTTATCAGAAATCATAAACAGTTTTCGCCCAGAGGCACCAACGTCAACTTTGTGGAAGTGGTGAAAAACAGTTTGGTCCATGCGCGGACATACGAACGTGGTGTGGAGGATGAGACAAAAGCCTGCGGAACCGGAAGTGTTGCCGCGGCGATTATCGGTTATTTTCAGGCCAACGGGAACATTCAAAATAAAAAAGCGGCGAAGATGCGGGTGAAAACAAAAGGCGGAGAAATTCTGCAAGTCACTTTTGATGTTCGTGATGGTATAGTGGAGAATGTTTGGTTGCGTGGAAGTGCGAAGTTTATAGCGGAAGGTGAATATTTTTTATAAGCATGAGTGTAAGACGTAAGGGTTAAGTAGTGGTCTGTTATCTGTGTTCTGTGATCTGGAATGCTGAGTCAGACCACGGATCACCGAGCACAGATCACATATGAAAAGGGAGAATGCCATGTTTAAAGGATCAATCGTAGCACTAGTGACACCATTTACCAAAACGGGAATTGACGAAGCGAAAATTAAGGAGCTGGTTGATTTTCAAATTGAAAATGGAACAAACGGTATTGTGCCCTGCGGGACAACAGGAGAATCTCCGACACTATCGCATGTTGAACATCACCGTGTTGTGGAAGTGACGGTTGAGGCGGTTAATAAACGCGTGCCGGTGATTGCCGGAACAGGATCAAACTCGACAGCAGAGGCCGTTGAATTTACGCAGCACGCGGCTAAAGTAGGTGCCGATGGTGCTTTGGTTGTAACACCGTACTACAACAAGCCGACACAAAAAGGATTGTATCTTCACTTTAAAGCGGTAGCAGATAGCTGTGATATTCCGATTATTCTCTATAATATTGAAGGCCGTACTGCCCGCAATATTGAAACAGAAACCGTTGCCCGTTTGGCTGCCGATTGTAAAAATATTGTGGGTGTGAAAGAGGCGTCAGGGTCCTTGCAGCAAATGGAAGATGTCCGTAAGGCCTGTGGGAATGATTTCCTTATTTTATCCGGAGATGACGCATTAACACTGCCTATGATGGACCGGGGCGGAGTTGGTGTTATTTCCGTTGTAGCGAATATTGTGCCCGGAGACGTTGCGGCGATGATCAAGGCTTACAATGCCGGTGATAAAGA
>JAGQKQ010000095.1 GCA_020430005.1 Candidatus Omnitrophota bacterium | reverse complement strand
TGATCTCTTTAAGATATTCTTCTTTATACCGGCTTTGATCTTCTTGCGAAAGCTGATTAAGAAAGCTGCGAAAACCTGTATAAAAAACAAGATCCCAGCATTCCTGCTCTCCCTTAAGATAATGTCCGACCTGTTTTGTTTGGGATCGAACTTCCCGCAGATCAACCGATTCCAATAATTCACGATGTTTGTCAATATGATCCAAACGCTGCCAGGTATGATGATCCGGCAAACTTACTCCGTATTTCTGAAACATATTCAAACAGATATCAGACAAGGGCGTGAAGGAGCCGTCCAGAAAACTGGTGATCGCGATATATCCACCGGGCCTGATAACCCGAAGAATTTTCATCAACGATTTTTTCATATCAGGAAAAAAGAATGCACCAAACGAACAGCAGGCACCGTCAAAAGAGTTTTCGGAAAAATTCAAGGCATCAACATCCATACAGTGAAAGAAAACATTCTTAAGATGTTCTGCCTTCGCCTTAATCTCGGCCTGACGAAGCATTCCCTCGGATAAATCAATGCCAATGACTTCGCCTTCCGGCAAAGCTTTCGCCAATAGATTTGCGCTTTTTCCTGTTCCGGCAGCGACATCAAGAATTTTTTCTTTACCAGACAAAGGTAAGATTTCTAAAAGATGCTGTGCGCTATTGTCAAAAAACCGCATGGCCGTACTGTCATACCCGGCTGAAGCGGCATCAAAAGACTGACGAAGCATCTGTTTATACTCTTGTTCTTCCATTATTCTGCCTTAAGTTGTTTTCTTCCGGGATTGAAATAACGGTTGATAAATATCCCAGTACGCGCTCATCGCGATAATATGCGCGATAACCATAACAACCGATAACGCCATATCCCCCGGTGTCGGGGTCAGAAAAGCGTGAAAAAGAAAAATGTTTAACGTAACCGGCGCCAGAATAACGAGCGCTGCCGGCGCGACAACTCCGATCAGAAGTAAAAATCCGAACACGGTTTCCGTTAATTTTAATAGCTGAAAAAAGTATCCTGTTCCCATCATACCCTGCATGAATCCCATCGCGGCCTCTGGCATCGGCTCCTGCTCGGGCATTTGCATTAAGCCGAAGGCGATAGCCAGTCCCATTCCGCCGAACACTGTGTAAATTAAACCTAAAACAATGCGCGCTCCAGTCTGGATCATTTTCATGTGTATTTTTCTCCTTTTTAATCGGGTTTTGATTTCGATAGTTATTCTAGCGAATGTAACCCAAACAAATTATTTTCTATATCATAAAATGTTTTGGCCCGCTGCATATCATCAACATAGATTTCAAACCACCCGACGACATTATTATTCATATCACTCTCCTTATGCTTCTTGGCTTCCTTGTAGTTGTTTGGCCTGATCTTCAATAACGGTCAAACTGAGCCGGGATTCCCGTAACAGCTGAATAGTCGCAAACGAAAGAGAAAAAATTCCTAAAAGAATAAGCGTTCCGATCAACCACAGCACTTTAGGAAATAAGAAATTGATAACCCCGCCTAAAAGGCTGGCGAAAGAAAATAATAAAACACTGAGATACAAACTGACCAGCGCATCCCGGTAATACCGTGAGCGTTTTACCAGAAACCGGGCGATGATCTCGCCATGGAATTCCGGGTGATTTAGTAAATGATGAAACTCTCGCTGGATTTCTCCAAACCGGTTGGCCGTTGAAATAATAAGCAACGCTACCCCCGGTAAAATTAAAATCGGCGTCAGCCAGATTTCATTCCCCATTATAAAGCCCTCCCCCTTGCCGCTCCTGCATCATTTTTAATACCTCTTTAAAACCGGTAAGGT
Source organism: Candidatus Omnitrophota bacterium (assembly GCA_020430005.1). Lineage (GTDB taxonomy): Bacteria > Omnitrophota > Gorgyraeia > Zapsychrales > Zapsychraceae > JAGQKQ01. The sequence continues at coordinate 5,137 of JAGQKQ010000095.1, read as the reverse complement.
ATGTTTCCTGAGTCTGCCGGAAGATTTCTTCCCATTCCGATTCAGGACGGCTCATAACAATATCTTCCACGGCCACCTTGCCTTCCTGGACTTCGAGTAATGAAATCATAGCCTCCATACCATGCAAATTAATCCAGCGATGATCGTAACTATGCGGCGTTCTCCTATCCCACTCAAGAACTTTCAAGACCGTCTTCTCTAATTTGTCCAGATCTTGAAAAGCGTACCGGTTAACGGCCGGTCCAAACTGAGCATTTAATTCTGAAATGGCAGCGCCAGCGCTTTTATCGGCGCAACGGTTCGCGTCATACCGTCCACGCAGCTGACCGGCATAAAACCAAAACATGGCTTCATCTTTTTGATCATCCTCAAATAATGCAAACGACAGTAAATAGAAAACCGGCGGCGCGTAATTCTCGGCATTTTGAATAATTTCGCTAATTTGGGCTTTCTTTAATACGGAATTATCACCCAGCAGTATATGGATAGCCGCGCTCGACCGGACGACATCAACTTGCGCGTAGGGACTGTCTGCCGGAATTTCAACAGAATGAGATTGTCCCAGCTCATCATAGACATCCTCTTGAGCGCCTAAATTCTCTTGTAGCAATAAGACCGGAAGCAAAGCTGTTAAGGTTAGAATAAGAATTTTCTTCATTTCATGGTTCCACTTTTATAATATCAGCCATTTTCCACATTTTGTTCGGTATGATTTTGTATCCTTCTGGCGGCATAGGATAATTATCCGGATCGATTTTCTTTAAATCTTCTTCTGTAATATTATAGTCGTTAATATTTTCCATCATCTCTTTATTCTGTCCATACCATTGCCATTTAATCTGACTGATTTTTGTTTGAATATCATAAAAACGTTTGCCCAGCACCTCTTCTTCCTGACTGATTAGTTCTCCAGTATCCGCATTGAAAGACAATATTTTATCATCCAAGATTTGGACATCAAAGATAATTTGATTACCCCACGGTCTGCGGAACCCTATCTTTTTCTTGAATATCGTGTAGTGCGAAACACTGGCGGATACATTCGTTTCGTCTTTGACAATATCTAATGTGGAATATTCTTTTAACAACTGATCGTTTTTGTAAAACACGACGGCAAGGTCATTGTGATTGGCTAGATGTCCGCGATACCACGGACCGAATTTGACAACGTAAACAGGACTTCCGGGAGCAAACCCGTAAATATATAATTCCGGGGAGTACCAGTCGTAGGTGAATAGCAACTGATCCTGCTCGTCTTTTACCCAATACACCAGAGTTTTTCCCGCCAGGCCGTAGCTTTCGGCCGGAATGGACTTTACATAAAACTGTCCGTATTCACTGGATTTAACATAGGTGCGGTTGGACGCTTCTTCATCAGTAAAACCGATAGAGGATAAGCTAAGGCAAAATAAAAAGGTCAATAATATGGATCGCATATAACTCTCGGTTTCGGGGACGTGTAACGAATCCCTTATTATTCTTGGGGAAATTTACGAATTTTTGACAGATCATACCCCTGCTCTTTAATCATCTCGATAAGTTTCTGATAATCTTCATCAGAAATTTCCGGCGTGCGGGCCATCATCCAGAAATAATCCCGCTTGTTTCGAGAGATTAAAGTCTGCTCATAGTCAGCGCTCACATAAGTAATCAAATACTCTGCTTTAAACGGCCAGATGAATTGCATTTTCCAGGTCGAATTATCCCCATCATCCACCACAAACCCTCGGGGGTTATATCGCTTTTCAGGGCCATCAAAGCTTCCCTTATTAAAAGTATAGACTGTATCAATCGTCCCATCGGAACGCAGGCTATATGTTTCAATACCGTTATAGGCTTCTTTTTCGATAAATACCGGAATGGCCGCAATGATATACCACGATCCCATAAAATGTTCGAGATCAACATTCTTGGCCGTTTTGAGTGGCGGCCGTGCGGTAGAACACCCGAATAATGCCAGGCACATAAACAGCATTATAAATTTTAGATTTTTGGAAGAAAATAATTTCATGGGACTTTAATTATTTGGGGCGCGTTATACATCCCCTTTAAAACATTCCGGGGTATGATCGTTGACCATGCCAACGGCCTGCATGAACGCGTAGCAAATGGTTGTTCCGACAAATTTGAATCCCCGCTTTTTCAGGTCTTTACTCATGGCGTCACTTTCCAGCGTTGAAACCGGCTGTTTACCATTTTTAATCGGCTTGCCGTTAACGAAGCTCCAAATGTATTTGTCAAAACTGCCGAATTCTTTTTGGATTGCCAAAAAGGCTTTGGCATTTTCAATCACAGCGTTGATTTTAAGCCGATTACGCACAATCCCTTCATCTTTCAAAAGCTTTGCGCGCTTTTTAGCATCGTATTTGATGATTTTCTTAGCATCAAAATTATCAAAAGCCTTACGATAGCCATCCCGCTTTTTTAGAATAGTAAGCCAGCTTAATCCCGCCTGCGCGCCTTCCAGATTCAACATTTCAAACAGACGTTGATCATCATGTTCCGGCACACCCCATTCCTCATCGTGATAAGGAATAAATAATTCGTGGGATTCCGCCCATTTACAACGTTTACGGGATTTAACCATGCCACCTCCGTGGTGTTAACTTGAGTTATTTTAATTCTTCACAAATGGCAAAATCATCTGTATCAACGGTTTGCGGTTTTGTATCTGTAATATCCAGAAAATGAATATTATAAGCAAACCTGCGGTAACGCTTGGTAGGCACCTGTTCCAGATAGATTTGATATTGTCGATTAGTATCGAGAACAAATGATTTATCCAAAATATCTGTAAATGAGCTCTGTCCTGGTGCTGTATAACGGCCGGATACCCTAAAATAGCGACGTCCCGGTGGGACGTAAATGGATTTTGATGTTTCTTTCTTTTCTAAAAAGGTTGTTCCCTGATAATGAAATTTACAATTTTCATCCGGCTCGAACATATAGACCTGCAGTTCCAGATACTCATTGTTTTTAAACAAATTTACTTGTACTCTGGGTTGTCCGGGAGGAACAGAAATATACGGTTGAACAACACCACAAGAAATAATGGTTAGTGAAACCATCACCCATAAAATATTTCTCAATCTTTTCCTAACTCCCATAAAGTTTTCTACTCCACTTCTAGCTTTACTGCATTTGGGCGGTTGATATAATACTGATCCAAAGAGCCCTTTTATTGTCCTCCAATTGTTCTGTCTTTTTGACATAAGAAGTTGAAAGAATTAAGGACCCCTTTTTTTCAATCTTTTTAATTTCATGTTGATAAGGAAACGCGTGATTTTGCCATTCAAAAACAATTTTGATATTCCCTTGTTCAACAATATTCGACGTTAACGATGGATATTTTTCTTTTAAACTTTTAATAAATGAATCCACAAAGTTTTTAACGGTCACCTCAGGCCCAACATCAATCCACATCGCCGTTATTAATTCCGTCCAGTCATCAACCGTTTCGTCTTCTAAAACATATTCGGAAATGCCCATATAATCGTTATATTCTTCATATCCGGTTTTCCAGTTTTCCCCATCCATTGTAAAACGTATTTTTGAATCTACACTTTGTTCGGGCTGTTGAGCAATAGCAGGATAAATCCATACCACATGCGCCAATAAAAAAATTAGCACAATCATTGTAGATAACAAAGTTTTTGATATTTCTTTCATTTCCCGCACTTTCTCTAGCTGTTCTTTTTTAGAAAATAAGAAGACACCCGCTGCCGCGACCGCAACAAACCCCCATGGTAGGCCTGTTTTATTCATTTAATTCTCTATTCATTTTTTTACTCATACCGTTGGCGAGGCCTATTATGAATTAGGATTTCTATAAGACATATACCCTATTCCTATCAACACAAAACCAAGAATAACAAAAAATGCGAGAATGCCTAAAATTCGAATACCTTCATCATAATTGGTCACTATTTGTAATTGGCGAAAACAGTTTCCTCCTCCGGCCACAATAGAGGCGACTCCAAAAGTTCCAAATCCCGACCCTTTAATACCTCCCCCATAAAGACCGCCGCCAAATGCCCAGCCCCAGAATTTCTTCTTATCCTCCATGATGACATTCTTCTTTTCTCTTTTCATCTTCCGCGATAACGGAATATCCACCAACCACTCTCCTTCATGAACCTTTCCAACCAACTCACCGTCCTTGATCATCTGAATAACTTCCGTCTCTGCCATAAAATTCTTTTGTGCATACTGTGCGCTTGTTATAAAGTTTTCCTTATTTTCCGTCATCATACCCCCCTAAACGTATTTAATAACATTCAATCTTTTCTTCTGAAAAGCCGTTGTCCAGCAAAAGGGTTTTAATAACCGCTGTTGTTTTTTCAACGTCGTTCTTTGAAAGTTTTTCATCATAATCCACAACAAACTCCACGACAGCCTGGTCTTTATATTCTTTTTGGATGGTCTTAAAATTATCTTCCCACGATCCTCCGCGTGTATTCATCCTCAAAATGGCCGCATCGGTGCGTTCTTCATCGTATAAACGCACGGGCACGCTTAAATAATACAGGTCATAGCCTTCACCAAAATTCATGCTATCAACTTCTTTGTCCAGCTTCCAATCTTTGGACTTCAACAGCAAATCTTTCAATTGATGAACGCTTCGTTCCGTTTTAACACTAATAAATCGATGGACCATATAATTTTCCTCATAAAAGGCCTTTTTCTTTGTTTAATATAATGATGGAATTATACCTTTATTAGGATGGAAAAGCAAGACAGGAACCGCGGGTTAAAACAGGGTTGATTGTACCTTTAGAGAAACCTGGATAGACCTATCGTCACGAAACACCGGCCTCCAAGATTTCCTTCATTTTTTCAAACAATTCGCTGGAATTGTAGGGCTTATCAAGAAAATACTGGATTCCTAATGACTTCAGCTTTTCTCTGTCACTCGTGACCAAATTCCCTGATGTAATCAGAATAGGAATTTTCTTCATTTTCTCATCCGCCATAACCTCCTCACAAACTTTCATGCCATCCAGATTGGGCATCTTGATATCAAGCAGAACCATATCAATATCTTTAGTTCTCATAAATTCGAGGGCTTCATATCCATCCATACAAACCAATGGCTGATAATGTAAATCATTCATAATAAATGAACGGATAACCGCGT
>JAGQKQ010000094.1 GCA_020430005.1 Candidatus Omnitrophota bacterium | reverse complement strand
AATGTCCAGTCTGGCACGTTCATTTGTTTCCCGTCGGGCACATGTTATACTTCAATCAAACAAAGATACGTATCTAATTCCGGTTTTTGATGGAGGTTAAGGATGCCACGACAAGAGCTAAAGCGTACACAAGACATCACAAAATTCCCTCACTTTTTCACTTCCATCAAAATTATTTTTCACGAAAGGTAACAGGTCCAAATGAAGTTTCTAACAAAGCTTAGTACTAATATTCTTTTTGTTATGAATAGTCTTATTAGGGGCATGTTACCGGCTTCAAAATCCAGGAAAGGATTTGCTATAAATGAACTCGGATAAGTTGGATAATATCCATGCTCCAAATGATAGCAATCCTGGCATGAGTTCTCAGGAACAAAAGACGTTTGCCAGTGCGGAGAGCGTCTATGTCCAATATGACGAAAACGTTCATAATATGAACAAAGAGGAGCCGAAATTTAAAAGCCGCTTCAGCCGTTGGATCAGGGTTGTGGCTTTGACCGTTAGTATTGTTTTCAGTCTTGAGCAAATCGCCTGGTCATTTAATTATACGCCAAGTGTGATTTGGGGGCAGGACAAGGAAAATGTCCAAACAGTAAGTCCCAATATGACTGAGCAGGAAATCACCTCTGTCCAGATTGCGGCCAGCGTTCAGAGCCTCCTCAACCAAATTGCCTACAAAGAAAATACCCGTGTTCAACTGCAATTGTCCAATGATGCCGTTTCGGAACTTGCCCGGAATGAGAATATATTATTCATAGACTCCAATATTATTTTTACTAAAAGTCATATTCGTAATATTACCAATTGGCTTAAAAGTCCTGATATCCATCCTTTAAACTGCGGGGTTTATTCGCTGCATGATGTTTTGTCCAATTACGATATTGATGTTTCGTTGGAAGAGTTATCGGTCGGCTCTTTATTGGTGGACTTGATGAATGATATTATCCGCCCGGGTGAAGAGCAGTTAAAGACCTCACTTTTTGCTATCAACCAAATTGTCCAGGCCTACGGGCTGGATTTTCAACCGGTCAAAATGACCCCTGAAGATGTTGTGAAATTACAGCCGCCGTTTATCGCCAGCTTTACTAATGAGCACTTTGTGGCTGTGCACAAGATTGATGAGCAGATGGTTTACTATACCGATATTGGTGAGGAAGCATCTTTAAGCAAAGAAGTGTTTATCCAAAAATCCAGCGGTTTTGTTTTAGCGTCCAATCTGGATGAGCAAACTGACCTTCAGTTTGAAGCCGTTCCGGAAGATCTACAGGCCTACGTCTGGGGAAACAAATGGCATCGCCGCGACCTGCCGGGATTGATGGATACGAAATCACTTGTTATCAGTACAGCCATTCAGATTGCCGGTGCAGCCGTGGGTGCGCAATGGGGTACTTTGTCCAAATTGGGGATTGGATTTAGCGGAGCATTTTCGCTGTCAATAGGGGCCTCCCAATTCGCAAACGCTGTCGCGACAATGTGTGTCATGGAGGGGGCCTGTAGTGAAGACCAAGGTTTTATTCTTCAGACAGCTCTTTCTTCCGGACTAACTGGCGAAGGTTTTTGGCAGGGAGCAGCAACAGGGAAGCTTACACTGGAGTTTATTGAAATTTTGGATGACCTTCTTCCAGGAAAGGCCGAAGAGGGTGAAGAAGAGAGTGTACTTCGTCAGGGTATTATTACTATTGTTGCCTCAACAGCGGCCAGTACAGTTGTGGGGATTGCAGAAAGCAAATTGGATGGGGCGCTTAAAAATCTTAGGGGAGACGCGAAAGTCGTAACAAAGGGAAGCGGTAAAGGCTTAGGCGCGGTTAAGATTAATCCGGAAGCGGGTATAAGAAAATTCTTTTTTGGGGCTGGAAAAACAACACCGACTATTTCGCGGCTGCTCAAAATGCAGGCTAGGAATTTAGGCGTTCAAATGGCGGCACTACTTATTCGTTACCTTGCTGATGAAATGGATTTAGTAGAGGGAGACTCGTTGGCTTCACAAGCAATAGGGCTTTTGGTGACATCTGTGATAATGCTTCATCTTGCGCGTAAGGATATAAAAGAGGCAGAAGCCGAGATCGCAAAAATGGCGGAAGATGGTCTTGTTGATAAGAACCTGGCGGACGTGATGCTTGAGGAATTAGCAGAGGCGGAAAGCACTGTTGACGCGGCGGGAAAAGTTTTACCGGCCGATGAAAGGGCCGGGAAGGTTATGGATCAGTTTATCAAGAACCTGTCTGAATCGGAGAATATCCCACAGAACCTTAGAGAGGTCTTGGCTAATGTCAATTCAACAGAAGAGCTTCTTAAGCTGGCCGGTGTGACGATTGATGAGCCAATAACATCTCCTTTATCACCCGCTTTGGAGGAAGCCCTTGCGTCAGATGGAAACTATAAGCAGACGGTTGATGGTAAAACTTTTAAAGATGCCCTGCAATACGCGACCAAGAAAAGAACGGTTGATGCTTTTAGAGCGAACGAAAAGGGAATGATGGTTGAGACAATAGGGCGGGGGCTGCTGACAATCGGAATGGCAGCGCTTCTTGATGAAATTGAAAAAGACCACACGGAGGGGGACAGAGAAGGGGTTAATCAAACGGATCGCGCGAATTTGTTTGTTATCCGTGGGTTGTCGTTATTGGCAGGGATCACGTTTAATGCAGGGGTTGCGGCCTTAGGGTATTCCGAAGATAGAAAAGATTTGGCGGGAAACATAGAGGAGTCGAAAGAAGATTCTACAGTTGTTATCGGTGACAGGGAAGTTTCCGGTAACAAGGCAAGGCTGGCGGTATTCGGTGAAAGTTTTAAAGAGGGGCTCCAGGCAAAAGGGATGGATATTCTAAGAAATGTTTTTACCTTGGATGGAACCCTTGCGTCCGGGGATGGTTCGGAAGGGCGCTTTATTTCTGCGCAGGATTCCGCCGAAATTGCTGACGCCATTCTTTCAGGGGCCAGCCAGGAAGAGATTGCCGGAATGCGGGGAACGGCGGAATTTCTGGGAAGAATGCAATATTCTGAAAAGCTGAATGAAATGTCCGGCTTTACAGCCTATGAAGCTTATCAACTCAAGAAAAATGCCAAGAAGTACGGTTTAGATAAAGAAGCCCGCAAAATGCAGTTTGTTAGTCAGGTCAATCCTGGTTTCGGACTTGTAAAGTATACGTTGAACTCTGCCAATTCTACGATGGCTGGAGTTTTTCTTTCAGAAGATAATCCATTCTTAACCGGGTTTGACAAGGCGGCTACGATTTATGCCGAAAAAACGAAAGACTCCAAAATTTTCGGAAATGTAACAGAAGGTTTAATAAATACGGGAATTATCAAAAGGAACTACTTAACAAATGTGTCAATGAATGGTCAAAATCGTATCTTCGAAATGGTTGGCGGCCGTGGCAAAATCTTGCAGGGAAGTATTCTTGGGGAAGGCAAGGACGGTAAGAATTTTTACCTGCGGGATCTGGCCGGAATATCCACAATAGACCGCGCCCGTTTTAGTGACACGGATGCAAAAAGATTAGGTTTTTCTAAAGACAGCAACGATCCTTATGTAATTAATGCCGATGATAGCGATGGTCAGCTTATGAGCCCAGATAAAGTTATAGCCAAACTAACAGGGCTTGACAATGAGAAATTTGATAATGTTAGCATTATTACGCCAGTTTCAAGATTTAACAGTTCTTCTTATCGTGACAAGGATAATAATCAGGTCAAAACCATAACAGGGCAAATGACCAATGGCAAGGATAAAATAGCCGAACGAACCTTGATCAATAGCAAAGATCAATCTGTTTTATATGGTAAGGGATTTAAAGACGGTAGTGGTAAAGAGGATATTGTAAAATCTTTGATCGGTCAGGATAATCAAAGCGGCATTGAGTCGGTTTATGGAGAGGACAAAGAGACAGGTGATCTTGCTAAAAGGGTGAAGGAATTAGGTCAAAGAGGTTTGGACGCAAAGCTTTCATTAAATCAGCGCGGTGAAGACGGCAGGGTTGTTACGTCATCCCTGTTATCGGCTTTGGGAGATAGTGCCACAGTTATTCATCGTGACCAAAACAATGTTTTATACCAAACGGAAAAAGAAACGCTGACGCAAATGAAAGGTGATGATAATGCCAAGGTGGTTTATCAGGCGATGGCCGGCATTAATAAAACTACAGGTGACGAGATTAACCTTTCCGGTGAAACGTATACGTCCACTCTGGTTCATGACGGCAAACCGTATGTTGGTGGAGACGGAGAGGTTGTTTCAGAAACCGCTCTTCTTGGTGGTGATTCCAAACTGAAGTTGGCAATGAGGGAAGACAAAATTGTCGGGTACGAATTTGACGGAGGACGTTTAATAAAGGCCGCCGAAGGTGATAGTCGTGTTACCAATAAGGTTCTTGTTCTGGCTGATCAAAAAGAGCCGGACAAAAGTTCGCTTCAAAATCAGAAAGTCGAAGATCAACCATTGGACGGTTCTGCCGAAACGGCAGCATTGCCGGATCTTCTTCAAGTTCGCACACCAAATCTAGGTAATCTGGCTCTTACAGAGGATGACGATTTTATTCGTCTCGATGGTGCTGGAACACCTATTGTTCCGGCCACGATTCGTATAGGGAAAGAACTCGCCCGTAACCCGGCTGTTCCGGCCTATTACAGCGAACTTGAAGGCATGTATTTACCAGGGGATATAGCGAAATCCGATGGAGACGGACAACTAGTTTATAAAACACAGAAAAATGATAAAGGGGAAATAACTGCCGGTTATGAGGGCAAAGGAAAGTTTTCTGTTTTAACAGGACGTAATTTACAAGCAACAGCAACAGGGGAAAACAGTTTTATCCTTATGGCCAAAGAAGGAGACCTTATGGCCTTTAACGAAGGTCAGGTCAGAGGTGAAATGATAAACAAAGAGGGTAAGGATGCTTTTGTTTATTCCGAGTTGGCGTATGACTCTAAAGTACAGGTTTCGGAAGATCGTACAGATGCTTCGAAATTAGTATTGTCCAATGCCGCACAAGTTGATGATAAAGGTATTATCTCTTTTGAAACAAATCAAGGTTCTATTATCAATCCTATTGGAGCAAAAGGTGGAGAAGAAAGAGACGAGGCCCTTGATATAACATCGGCATCTGTGACAAATGTTAAGAACATTACCTATCAAAAAGATGGTGAAGAGCATGTTTTTGCCGATGCCGCGATTTTTGAAGCCAGTGCCAAAGAGGGAGATGAAAAGATCCAGTTTGTATTACAAGATATGGATTCCGGTTTTGTTCCTACGGTCACAATGAAAGGGGCCACAATGAAGTCGGGGCAAGAGGGCGGAACGTTTATGCGAAACGGAGGACAGGCGGTTACATTTAATGATCGGATTAAACTTGTAGAAGGCCCTGATGGTTCAACCATTATTGAAGGAAATGTCCAAAGCCTGAATCAGGTAACGCAATCCAAAGATGATGAAGGCCGAATTACCAAAACAGAGATTGCTTTGGAAGGAAATCTTAGACTTAATGCCGATGGAAGTATTGTAGCCCAAAAAGAAGATTCCGTTTATGTTTCCGCAGAGGCTTCACCCGGAATGGCTATAGCTCTTCGTGAGCAAAAAACATATACCGATGTGTCGCTGGCTAAACCCCGCGAGAATGGTGATGTTGCTGTCGGCGATTTTCTAATCGAAGCCGACAAGGCCGAAGAAATCGGAATGGCCAGAGATAATACTGTTCGTGTTTTGGAAGACAAAACAATCAAAAGTGAGGCCAAAATAGACCGCGTTGCGGTTGAAGGTGAAGGAAATGTGGTTCTTACATCTAAGGATGGAAATCTATTGGTCGACATGTCCAAAACATTATCTAGACAAAACGACATTAATGTTAAAGAAGCGCCGGCCTTAAAGGGATCTCAAGTTTATGCCGATGCGACAGGAGCGTCGGACGAATATTTATTGGAAACCAATACACAGTTTGAGGACCGCGCAACAAAAATCGCGCAATCTCTCGGTGAAAAATTAGAAGGGAAAGAAAATTTAGAGCTTCGCTTCTTGCTGGGACAAGATGGCGCGACTCCTTTATTGAGTCAGGCGGGCACGAAAATGTATTTTGGTGGAGAACAGGAAGAGGATCCTGTCCATATCAGCAAGGTGACAAGCCAAACAACACTAAGAGATAATGACGGACTTATCGGGGGTCTCTATTCTGAGCGTAAAAATATTGGGTTGGCCGAAGATGCGGGCGGTCTTATTGAAGTTAGTGAGTATGGAGAGCAGGTGTGGAAAGGGGAATGGCAAAATGATGCTGAAGGAGTCGTCAGTCGGGACAGTCAAATAGTTGATCCGACAGGCCTACTTCCCGTCGAGGCACGTCTTTACGCCTTTTACAAAGGACGACAAAAGATGCAGCAAGGGCCTGATGGTGAATGGTCTTGGAATTGGAAAGAGATTGATAACAAAAACACGGGTGGCCAGATTACGGTCGGCGATGAAAGTGTGGCGGATATTGTAGGCATTAATCAGACCAATACGGGAGAAGGTTGGACTTTTATTTTAGGGAAAGATAAGAATGCCGGCGAAGACGAAAAACGAAATATTATTACACCGAGAATTAGTGACGGAAATAGTCCTGTTTTAGATAAGACACCTGATGATGCCTCACCCGAGCTGTTAAGAGAGCAAGCCTTCTACTATAAAGATGGCACGCTTAAACAAAACGGTATGGAGATGGATGTCAGTGATATTTCATTGAACGAGCCCGGCAGTTCATACAATCTTGTTGTTCAGACGGAAGATTTCGGGGCATTAAGCACAACAGCGAATTATCAGGGAACGACTCGTGTCAGAGACGTTGAAGTTTCTCCGGCAGGTGACAGCAGCCCGGAAAGCAGAATGGACGTTAGAGAACGAGTAGCCATTAAAAAGGATGGCACCACATCTAAAGATAATTATGTTTTGGGAGGTGATGGCCGTGCTACTGCCGGACTAATTAT
>JAGQKQ010000093.1 GCA_020430005.1 Candidatus Omnitrophota bacterium | reverse complement strand
TGACGAAACTTCCATAACACAGTAATCCACTCCTTCTTCCGCGATATCATAAAACATTTTCTGATTATCCAGAAAACCCGGTGTTGTATGTGTGGAAGGAAAAATTTTTTCCCCAATACGTTTATTAACGGTCCCGATAACACTACATTCCAAACCGGTCGCTAATAAAATGGATTCAATCATGTAGGTAATAGTGGTTTTACCATTTGTGCCTGTGACTGCAATCGCCTTAACCCGTTCGGACGGGTTATTAAAAAAACGTTTGGCCACCTGCCGGAGAAACTGGTTGGTGTCTTCAACATAAAGATAACAGACATCGGGATTCTGACCAAAGCCGGTCAAAGAATCATTTAGAACAATAATACGCGCGCCGCGTTCAATAACATCATCAACAAAGTCCGCGCCGTCAAAAGTCTGTCCTTTAAGCGCAAAATACATCGCGTCCTTTTCGATTTCGCGCGAGTCGCAACTTAAAAAGGAAACAGGCCATTGTTTCGCGTCATCACGCATTTTTCCATTATAAATGCCATCAAGGAGTTGTTCTAATCGCATAGCTGTCTTGTTCTGATGATTGTAAATATCTCAATGAGTTTTCCATAATTTCCTGAAAAACGGGTGCGGAAACCGTTCCTCCGAAATAATAGGGTTTCGGCTCGTCAAAAACAACAATCGCCGCCAGCCGGGGATTATCCGCCGGCGCAAATCCCATAAACGTCGCGTAATATTTTCCCTGAGCGTAGGCTCCGTTAACCACTTTGCGCGCCGTTCCGGTTTTTCCGGCCACCTTTACACCTTTAATCTGGGCGTTTTTGGCTGTTCCGTATTCCACAACACCGACAAGAATATCTTTAACACGTAAAGCTGTATCCGAACTAATCGCCCGCCCTAACACCTGCGGTTCATAAGATTTTATAATCTGGTCATGATTATCTTTTATGTATTTCACGACATACGGTTTAACCATGATTCCCTCATTCGCAATCGCCGCGATGGCAGAAACCAATTGCAAAGGTGTTACCGTAATTTCATAACCTATCGGGATAGCTCCGATCGTTGTCTTTGACCATTGGGACGGTTTTTTCAACCAGCCGTCAACTTCCCCGCGCAAATCCACATTGGTTTTACGGCCAAACCGGAAACGTTTACCGTATTTATAAATAATTTCGGGGCCGAGCTTTTGGGCAATCTTAGCCGTTCCGATATTACTGGAAAATCCAAAGACTTCCCGGAAGGTTAAATTGCCGTGCGGCCGGTGATCCGTTAACGTATGATTCGCGATACGGTATTCCCCGTTTTCACAGAATATTATATCAGATTCTTTAAACCGGCGTTCTTCCAGGGCCGCGGAGGCGGTAATAATCTTAAAAACAGACCCCGGCTCATAGACATAACTGATTGCGCGGTTTGTCCGGCTTTCCAGGGTACTGCTTGATACATCATCAAGATTATACGTCGGATAATTGGCTAACGCCAGGATTTCTCCTGTCCGGGTATCCAGCACAATAACACTGGCCCCTTTGGGGTGAAACTTTTCTACGCCGTTAGCTAAAGCCTTTTCCGCGATATATTGAATGGTCTCATCAATGGTTAAGACCAAATGAAAACCGTCTACCGGAGGTAAAAAGTTTTTTTCGATCAACAGTTCACGCTGACGGGCATCTTTAATAATACGGGAATGTCCGGGCTCCCCTTTTAAATATTTATCATATTGGAGTTCCAGCCCTTCGAGCCCTCTGTTATCAACGCCGGCAAAACCGATAATATGCGCAGCCAAAGATCCGTTCGGATAAAAACGTTTACTCTCCTTGCGAAAAGAAAGACCTGTGATTTTGAGTTTACGAACATCCTCGGCTAATTCCTGGGACAGTTTCCGGGCAATCCAGACAAAATATTTGCTGCGGCTTAAACGGTCTTTGAGAAACTCTGGATCTAATTTTAACACCGTCGACAGTTTCTCAACCGCCTCCTGCTTCTGCTCTTCACTCATAATACGGGGATTGGCATACAATGAATAGACCGAAACGTTGAAGGCCAACGGGCGGTGATTCCGATCGTAAATACTGCCCCGGATCGGTTCGATTTCAATCAGATGAGCGTGCTGTTTGTCGGCCAGAGACGCGAGGTGATCCGATTTAAAAACCTGAATCAAAACCAGTTTAACGGAAAAAACCAGTAGAAAAATGATGAGGCCCAAAAAAACAGCCGTAAATCTGAAAACCCTTTTTCTAACTTGCACGTTTTCTACCTAAGAATTAAGAATTGAAATGCGCAGAACTCTGCTTAAATGTAATTCAATTGGGTCACTGTTATGGCTGTGGTCTCGCCTCGGCCTGTGATCCGAATGATAAAAAGCTCAACAAAGAATTTGATTTCTTCGGCGGTTCGGGTTGCTGATTAGCCGTCCGTTGCTCAAACACGTCCTCAGAGGCCGTGATAGAAACAATACTATCCGAATCCAGAAAACGCATGTCGGAGTTTTCAGCCAACATCTTTACACCAAGATTATGCGCCGACTTATACGTTAGAATGGAGTATGTGATACTTCCATTTTCTTCAATAAGGTGCCGTATTTTCTGTTCTTTGTCTTTTCCCTGGTAGGCCAGATCAATGATCTGCATTTGGAGATGGATGTATACGAGAGCCAGTGAAGTCACAACGAATGTTGTTTTGATGATTGTCGGTAATTTCATAAAATTTTCTCCACGGCTCTTAATCGGGCGCTCCTCGCCCTTGGATTATTTTTTGTTTCTGCTTCTGTGGGACTAATCGGTTTCTTTGTCAATTCTTTAAAGGCTCCGGATTTAACCCACTCTTTAAATGTTTTTTTAACAATGCGGTCCTCCAGCGAATGGAAGGAAATGATTACCAGCCGTCCATTCATCTTTAAACAATTCGCGCATTTTTTAATACCATCTTCGAGGGAATCTAATTCCCTGTTCACGGCAATCCGGAAGGCCTGGAAAGTCCGTGTCGCCGGATGTATACGTGTTCGTTTACGCCCGTAGGGCATAGATTTTACAACAATTCGTTCAAGTTCCTGGGTTGTGCGAATAGGTTCCAGAACGCGCTGCGTAACTAAAGACCGCGCGATCCGGTGATGCCATCGCTCTTCACCATAATCTTTTAGGATCGAGGAGAGTTCTTTTTCCGATAATGAGTTCACTAAATCAAAAGCGGAAACGTGGCTCTCCTGATCCATTCGCATATCTAAAGGGCCGTCCTCTCGGAAACTAAATCCCCTTTGCGGATTATCCAATTGAAAACTCGAAATTCCAAGATCCAAAAGTATTCCATCAACATAATTAACTCCTATATCTTTTAAAATGGTCTCAATATTCTTAAAATTATCATGAACAAAGGTACTGTGTTGCTTGTAACAGTCTAAACGCTCCTTGGCTAACGCCATTGACTGCGCGTCACGATCCAAGGCGATCAGACGACCGGATGAACCGATACGTTCCAAAATCGCTTCGCTGTGTCCGCCCATCCCCAATGTACCGTCAACGTAGACGCCCCCTGACTTCAACGCCAGATAGGTAAGTACCTCATTTAGCATCACGGGAATATGTGCATCTTTATTTGAGTTGAACATATCCATTTCCATCGTTAACGTTCCGGCTGGCCCGATCATGAACTCACTTCTCCCTCGACTATAAATTCATAATATTCTCGGCTGTCTGTTCAAAGGATGCGGAAGAATTACTGTAGAAATCTTCCCATCTCCGGGCATCCCAGATTTCTATACGGTTTGAAACTCCCAAAATGATAACATCGCGATTAATCTGCGCGTGCTGCTTCAAATTGACGGGAATAATAAATCGACCTTGTTTATCTGGAACCACATCATCGGCTCCGGCGAATAAGAGCCGGTTAAAAACTCTCGACTCTTGTTTGGTAAAAGGCATGTTTTTGAATTTTTGTTCCTGAACACGCCACTCCTCCTCAGTAAACATAAAAATACAGGAGTCAAGTCCGCGTGCTAGGAAAAACTTCTCAATGGCGTATTCTTTGCAAACATCACGAAATTTCGCGGGCAGAATAAGGCGTCCCTTATTATCAATGCTGTGTTTGTATTCCCCATAGAACATGTGCGTGCACCCAGAAGTTATCCACTGAAAAATATTCAGCAACTATCTTCTTTCATTCAGATTAGAGCATTTGCTCAGAAATGTAAAAAACCACACCTCTCCACATCGCTCCACATTTGTTCACATTTTATCTATCCCTGTGGGAAATGTCAACACTAAAAAATAAATAAATCGTTGTAGATAATTAACATACAACAATTTGTACTAGGGATGGCCAAAAGCACCAAATATGGTACCACACAAATTTTCCGAAAGGATAAAAAAGAAGATAAAAATGTGAATCTATGGGGTATGTCCTTATTTTTGCGCAAAATTCCTAAAATAGTCGCGACTGACCTTTTCATCACTTTTGAGCTGCTCAATAAGGAATTGAGGGGATTCGAATTTTTTTTCTTCGCGGATTTTCTTGATAAATTGAACACGAATTTCACGGTCATAGAGGTTTTCATTGAAATCAAAAATATGAACCTCTACATTCACGCCCTCATTTTCTTCATGAAAAGAAGGCCGTTTCCCGATATTGGCCATTCCTCGATATAATTTTCCTTCAATGACAACGTTGACCGCGTAAACACCTACCGGAGGTATAATCTGAACCTTCGGATAAAAGTTGGCCGTTGGAAAACCCAGCTGCTTTCCTCTACCATCGCCACTTTGTACTTTTTCATAAATGGATACCGGTCTTCCTAAAAGTTCGGCGGCCTCATCCAGCCGCCCTTGAAAAATTAGATCACGAATCATGGAACTTCCAATCTTCTGACTCTCATCTTTTCCAATCGAGCCGATACCATTCACTTTAATATCATAAACCTCTCCGATTTTCTGAAAATCTTCTAAAGCCCCGCTGCGATTTTTGCCAAAACGGAAATCATCGCCAACAAAAACTTCTTTCGGTTGAATATATCGAACAAGGAAATCTTTAACAAACTGCTGAGGTGTTAACTGCGCAAATTCTTTTGTGAATTCCATAACAATACATTTTTCCACACCCATATCTTCAATCAATTTCAGACGGTGTCTTAAAGAAACAATCAACGGCAAATACACGTCCGGACGTAGAACATGCACCGGATGCGGTGAAAACGTCATGACAACAACTTCCCCGTTTAATTCGACAGCCCTTTTAAGGGCGCTTTGGATCAGCTTCTGATGTCCGATATGCACACCATCAAAAACGCCAATCACTAAAACAGCATTACGAAACGCTTCTTTATTTTCGCCAAGATTGTATATGACTTTCATTGACATCCTCAATATTAACAGCTTCTTTGATGTTATAATGCCCGACCTTCACCCGCTCGATTTGAGAAATACACGCACCGCATCCTAATCGTTCGCCGATATCGACCGCCAGTTGACGCACATACGTTCCTTTTGAACATTCCATATAAAATTCCACTTCGGGAAAATTAACATTTAATATTTTTAGTTGATGGATTGTAACCGGCCGGGGCTCCCGTTCAACCGTGATGCCTTGACGGGCTAATTCATACAGCTTTTTCCCTTTATGTTTAACAGCAGAATACATCGGTGGAATTTGTTCGAGATCACCGGTAAAATCGGGAAAAACCTTCTCCAGATCTTTTTTGGAAACATCATGATAGGGACGCTGCTTAACAATAGTCCCTTCGGTATCCGCAGTATCCGTAATGGTTCCCAAAATCATCGTCGCCCTGTAGGCTTTATCAAAGGCAATAAATTCATCGAATAGTTTCGTGGCTTTTCCCAGGAGAATGACCAGCACACCGGTGGCCAAAGGGTCCAACGTTCCCGCGTGACCAACCTTTTTTATATTAAACTTCTTACGCATTTTGGCCACGACATCATGAGACGTCATTCCATCAGGTTTGTTGATAACAAGAATACCTTCCATTACAATTCTTTCTTTATTTTGGCAATGACAATGTCATTGGCCTTTTTAAGACCTACATCCAATCGCCCGCCACTAGCCTTGCGATGACCGCCTCCATTAAAATATCTTGCGATTTTTGCCACATTGACTTTGTTTGTTGAGCGGAAATTCAAACGCGTTTCTTTACGGCTCACTTCCGTTAAGATAACAATCACTTCAATACCCTGTACCGAACGTAAAAATTTGAAAATCGCGTCCCGCAAATCAAAATCTTCGGAAAACTTGGCCACCAGAGATTTCTTCAAATGCAGACATGCAATTTTACCATTAGCCACAGAACTAAAATTGTTAATTACCTGGGTGAATGCTTCAATATCCTTTAACGGAATGGACTCATAAAGCGTTCGATACAACTTATCCGGTTGAATATCGAATTGCATCAAACGGCTGATAATCTCATGCGTCCGTGCTGTTGTGTTTTCATAGCGGAATGAACCTGTATCCGTCATAATTCCGGTGTATAAATTTACGGCTAATGATTTGGTTAACTTAACCTTCGCTTTCTCAAGAAGTTCAAAAAGCAGTTCAGCCGTTGAGGAAGCCTTTGGCTCCACAAGATTGTATTGTCCGAACTGATCGTTTGTAATATGGTGATCAATATTAAAAACCGGCTTTGTCTTATCGAGCACATCACAGACACGTCCTATCCGGCTAAAATCTCCGCAATCGACAACGAGTACGACATCATATTTTAAAGTCTTCGGAGCATTGTCGAGACTTTTCATCTGCTTCACCCCCGGAAGAAAATGAAATCGGCTGGGAACGGCTTCCTCATTAAGGATCATAACCTCTTTTCCAATGGACTTAAGATATTCGGCGACCGCCAACTCCGAACATAACGCGTCGGGATCCGGATTCACATGCGTGCTTATTAAGAACCGGTGATATTTTTTAAGCGCTTTGAGGGTCGTCTTTAGTTTCATCATTGATCTCCTTTAGAGTATCTTCAATCCGATTGGCAATATCCATAGAATCATCATAAAA
>JAGQKQ010000092.1 GCA_020430005.1 Candidatus Omnitrophota bacterium | reverse complement strand
TCTGTTTTGTTTTGGCGGGACTATTGATAGCGACAAATAGTTATGCTGGCGACGTGCGCGTTAAAGTGCGGGGAGCGGTGGGGCAGCGATATGACGATAATATCAATTACGCTGAAAGCGACACGCAAAACGATTTTATTACCGTAACAACAGCCGGTATCAATCTTGATTTTCAGGATAAGCGGATGCAGGCCTATTTAAATGCCAGTATTACAGAAGAGCTTTTCTGGGATCACGACGAACATAATAATACGTCCGAAAGACTTTCTGTTTATCTGGCCCGGGAACTCTCCAAACATGAATACATTACCATATCGGACACATTCAGTCATACCTATGAGCCGGTTAGTTTTGAAGAAGAATTCGGGCGTGTCGGCGGGCGTTACAGTTACTATCGCAACAGTTTTGACGCCGGTTATAGCAGAGAATTAACGGAATTTTCTAGTCTGCAGTTCGGCTACGGAAATGATCTGGATATTACCAGCCAGTCCGATCGGCTGGATTCTTATGTGAACCGGTTTTCTGTCGATGGTATTTACGAATTAAGTTCACAAACGCAACTTCTCGGGTCCTATAACTATTTAAACCGTGATCTTGATCCGGGTTCGGCAGCGACAATCAATACGATCAGTGCAACAGTCCGGCATAATTTGACAGAACAATTAAGCATAGAGGGAAGGGCCGGAGCGGATATTATCGATTCTTATAACGGGGATATGATTGCCAGACCGTTATGGTCATTAAAGTTAACGGATCAGGTAACAAAAAGAACATCGACAAATCTTACTTATACGCAGCGTTATTCTACGAATCCATATACAAGCGATGTTTTTAATTCCTGGAGAATTTCAACGGGAGTAGATAGCCAGTTAACGAGACGGTTGAAGGGGTCTGCTAATGCGTTTTACGGATATGGAGAATATGATTCTCTAGGAATCAGGGACGAACTTGTCGGGGTCAATACGGCCCTTTCTTATGAAATCAGCAAAAATTTTCGGGGGAATATATCCTATTCTCATTCACAGACAATATCCAACATCGATATTCGGGAATATCGCAAGAATGTTATTTTTGTGGGTGTGAGCGCCGATTTTTAAGCGATCAACAGGCGCGGGATAAAATTTAGTATGTTAAAAGAACACATTTCATTTTTTAGAAAACTGGAAATGTTTGTTGATCTGTGTCTGGCGGCGGCGGCATTTTACTGGTGGTATCCTTTTCGCAATATTCCGGTTTTGCTGCCTTGTTTTTTAGGCCTGTGGTTAACATTGTTATACATAGAAGGGATGTACGAATCCTTTCGTATTAAACGGTTCTCTGACATTATGCTGACGATTTGGTCTTCGGCGTTGGTTGGCATTGGAATCGCCGGTGCCCTGGCATATTTATTAAAGCTGGAAGATTTAAGCCGGCTTTCTGTTATTTATATTTTTTTGACGGCCGCGGTCTTTACTTCTATTGAGAAAATCCTGGCGATGGCGTACTTCAGGAATATTCGGAAAAAAGGATATAACTACCGTAATATTCTGGTTGTAGGAACGGGACCGAAAGCACAGCAGTTTATGGATCTCATTAAAGAACGGGGAGAGTGGGGCTTAAAGATTATTGGATTGATTGATGAGGATAAGTCACTGGCCGGTAGTGAGATTAAAGGTTTTAAAATTTTGGGGACGTTGAAAGATGTTGCCGACATTATTCACGATAATGTTGTGGATGAAATTGTTTTTATTGTGCCGCGGTCGTGGCTGCAAAAGATTGACGAGATCGTTTCTCTATGTGAAACGGAAGGAATTCGCGTTCATATCGCGATTGATATTTTTAATTTGCAATTTGCTAAAGCCAAGCAGACGGAGCTGGAAAATTTTTTATTATTAACCTTTGAACGGACGCCGGTCAAAATATGGCATTTATTTATTAAAGGTATTTTTGATATGGTTTTTTCCGGAATGCTATTGATCCTTTTGATGCCGCTATTTATTCTGACGGCGGCCGCGATTAAACTGACATCCAAAGGCCCTGTTTTTTATAAACAAATTCGCTGCGGACTTAACGGAAGAAAGTTTACGTTGTACAAATTCAGAACCATGGTGGAAGATGCCGAACAGCGATTGGCGGAATTGATGGAAAAGAACGAAATGCAGGGGCCTGCGTTTAAGATGGAGAATGATCCGCGCATTACGCCTTTGGGAAAATTTTTGCGAAAGTTCAGTATTGATGAGCTTCCGCAATTATGGAATGTATTTAAACGGGATATGAGTATTGTCGGTCCAAGACCGCCTCTCCCCGACGAAGTTAAAAAATACGACAATTGGCAAAGACGTCGTTTGAGTATGCGTCCCGGCATTACCTGTATCTGGCAGGTTGAAGGAAGAAATAAAATAACAGATTTTAATGAATGGACAAAATTAGATTTGCAGTACATCGACCATTGGTCCATCTTGGGCGATTTTAAAATTCTTTTAAAAACGGTACCGATTGTTTTGTTAGGTGTTGGAGCAAAATAACTTTTCGTTATCAAAGCGTTGAATGAGAGAGGCTAAAGGAGAAAGTATGAAAAAGTTAAGCGTATTATGTTTAATGGTAGTTGTTTTAGGTGTTATGGCGGGGACTGCCTATAGTCAGGAAAAAACTGACGCCGCATTAAAAGAAAAGGAATATAAGGTGGGTGTCGATGACGTTCTGGATATCAGCGTTATTAAACCACAGCCTTTTTCCAGTACGGTGACTGTTGCTCCTGACGGGGCGATTACGTTCCCTTATATTGGCAGTGTTCACGTTAAAGGGATGAGTTTGCCGGATATTCAAGAAGAAATTCAGAAGCGTCTTTCGGATGGTTATGTCGAATATCCGATTGTTTCGGTCTCTTTGCGGCAGAGCCTTAGTCGAAAGTTTACAATTTACGGAGAGGTTTTGCGTCCGGGAGCATTTCCGGTTGAAGAAGATATGACGCTTCTTGATGCGATTACCATCGGGGGAGGGTTGACTGTTCCGGGATCCACAGGACGTGCCAAGATTGTTCATCCTGCAGAAGGCGGGCGTCCGCAGATTATCGAGTTAAACATTACAGATATTTTGAATGGTGTCGCAGAGGACGTTGTTATTAGTCCCGGTGATAAGATTGCAGTTTCCGTAGATAAATTTCTTGTTTATGGCCAAGTGCTTCGTCCGGGGGCGTTTCCTGCGGAACAAAACATGACGCTAATACATGCGATTACCATGGCAGGCGGGTTTACTTCACCGGGCTCATCGGGAAAGGTAAAACTTTTAAGGCCGGCCCAGGCCAGTTCAAAGCCATCCGCAGAAAAGGCCGACCAATTAAGTCAATTGTGGAAGGATCATAAAAATAATTCGGACAAGATTATCAAAGACGGAAAGTTTCAGATCTTGGAAGCAGATATCGCATCCATCTTAAAAGGTGATCATCAGGATGTTTTTGTGCGTCCCGGAGACACGGTTGTTGTTTCTCTGGACAAGTTTTATATTTCCGGGCAGGTTCAGCGTCCCGGATCCTATCCGGTTGAAGAAACAATGATATTGCCTCATGCGATTTCTCTAGCGGGCGGTTTTGTCGATCCGAATACAAAGGGAACAGTCAAGTTATTACGTCCGAATGAATCTGGAGAACAATCTGCAGTTGTTGAGTCGGATATTACCAGTATCTTAGAAGGATATCATCAAGACGTTAAGGTTTTGCCCGGGGATACCATTGTTGTTTCGGCCGATAAGTTCTTTGTTTATGGTGAGGTTCAGCGTCCGGGAATGTATCCGTTAGAAACGAGCACAACACCTTTAACAGCCATTACCATGGCCGGTGGTTTCACCAAGTTTGGTTCAGCCAGCCGTGTGAAAATATTAAGATTAAACGAACAATACAATCTTTATGACACGATCAATGTTGATATTAAGGATGTGATTTCCGGATATTCCAAGGCGGATGTTGTTTTAAAATCCGGCGATGTTGTTGTGGTCGAAGAAGGTCGATTTTAATTGAGGAGAGGGAAAACGATATGAATGAAGACAGTCGAATGTATGAAATGACAACGCGGGATTACATTAAAATCTTATTCCGTCATAAGCTTGTTATCTTTTTAACCATGACGACGGTTATGGTGGCTGCCATATTTGGAGTTCTGTTACGGACGCCGCAGTACGAGTCTCAGGTGAAGATGTTGATTTCCGGACAAAAACAGGCACAAGCGGAATATTACACGGATATCGGGTTAGGAGGATTACGCAGTATTCAGATGACCTTGACCCAAAGTGAAATTGTCCAGTCCGATCCTGTTATTGGACGGGCGGTGAGCGTGCTTAAATTGGATCAGTTGCCGTTGGATTACGAAATACAATTTGCATCGTTTATTAAGAAACCAATCGTCAAGTTCTGGGCCAAGGATATGGAAAAGAAAATGAAAGAATATCCGTTGGAACAGCAAAGAGCGTTTCGTATCAGGCTGGCTATGGAAGATCTTCTTGATCGTATAGAAGTAGAGCCGATTCGTGATACAGAGTTATTCCTTATTAAAGTGAAAGACTATAACGGTGTTAATGCCATGATTACGGCTAATGTTGTCAGCCGGTCTTATGTTATTTTTGACCTTGAGCAGCAATTGGCGGAAGTTCAGTTGAAATATGGAGAGAAAAACCTTTCGGTCGTTCAGTTGCAAGAGATGATCAATAAGATGAAGCAGGGGTTAAATGGATTACCAGTGCCTGCTATTGATGCCATCGGTCCGGCATCGGTCAAGATTATTGAACAGGCCAAAGTTCCTTTAAAACCCGCCGGGATATCCCGGGTGCTCCTTGTTATCCTGGCGTTTATCGTCAGTATTATTTTGAGTATTATGCTGGCGTTCGGATTTGAGTATATGGACCCGACGTTTAAGGCGCCGAGTGAAGCGGAAGGGGCCTTAGGGATTAATTGTCTGGGGTCGCTGCCTAAAAATCCGTCTAGTTCGCATTATCATGATCTTTCGGAGCAGTTATACTTTATCGCCCGTGACCGGGGAGTAAAATCCATATTGTTTACATCGTCGATGACAAAAGAGGGAACGGCAGCAATTATTGCGAATCTAGGACTTTATATTGCGGAACATTTAAATAAAAAAGTGCTATTGATTGATGCCAATCTCAGAAATCCGAATTTACATAAAATCTTTCGAATGCCGGAAGTGAGAAACTTTTCCAATATTGTGGAGGGAAAGGCTACGGTTGAAGAAGGGGTTAAAAGAATTAATCAGAACCTGCATGTTTTAACATCAGGTTCGTTTGGCGGTTACACATTATCGGGATGGAAAAAATTGTGGGCTATGCTAACCAGACAGCCGATCACATCAACGGTTTCCTTTAATCCGTTAAGAATACTGGAATCCGACGGAATGCGTCGTCTTATTGAAGAGGTCTCGCAAACGTACGATTTTATTCTGGTGGACAGTCCTTCGTACGGCGGTGTTAAAGACGCGACGATTATATCGTCCATTATGGACGGCACGGTTCTTGTTGTTAATGAGCGGAAAACACGACGACAGGTTGTCAAGAATATCCTCGATCCGTTAAAAATGCGTAAAGCCAACCTTCTTGGATTTGTTCTCAATAACCGGACATACGTTATTCCACGTATGATTTATGACCGGGTTTAATCCAGTAAGAGAGTAAAAACTCATGGGGCTAAAGAAAAAAGTCGGGGTTGTATTTATTGTTCTGGCCGTCGCGGCCGTCTGCGAATTATTAGCGACGATTATGCTGGGACGTTATCTGCCCGCGGATGAGTTTGGTAAGTTTAAATTCATCCATACGATTGTCCTGATGTGCTCTGCATTATTACTGTTTGGTCAGAATACAGCAATCTTCCGGGTTATCCGGAAAAACAATTTTGGCCGGTACGCTTGGCGACGGTTTGTCTTCCAATGTTTGGCATTTTCCGCCATCATCGGATTTTGTGTTGTTTTTGCTGTTGGCCGATTTTACAATCTGGAAAAAGAAATTCTTTTTATCTTCTTCGCTTTTCTCTGTGCTGTCGGTGTTGAACTGCTTTCCGCTATCCTGCGCGCCGATGAACAATACAGCCGGTCCATTCTGGTCACAAAATTCAACGCGATATTATTTTTTATCAGCATTGTTGTCTTATTCTTATTTTTCCAACCACATGATTTAAACCTGATTTTATATTTTTATATCGGAGTTTTTCTGTGTTCTCTGTTGTTTGGTATTTTTTCAACAAGAACAATTGAATCCGGTAAGGAAGACTTTCCCTTAAAAGCAATCAAGGAGGGGGGATGGTTATTCTTGATCGCAATTTCATATTCATTTCTGATTCAGATAGATCAGTTTTTTATTGCGAAGATGATGGGTTATGAAGAGTTAGCCGGATATGTGGCAATTATCTCCGTGACGCGTGGTTTTGAATTGTTGGCGGTGGCCTTGCGCTTTGTTCTTGTGCCGCGGTATTCGCAAGAACCAAACCGTTCTATACGGGCGGATACACTAAAGGCGTGTATGGCGGCGGCCGGACTTGTTGTATTGTACGTCATTGGTGGAAAGTTTCTATTGCATGTGTTTTTCAAAGGAAAATTTGATCATGTAGCGGGATTACTGAATTTTTTTATGGCGATCGGATTTTTCCGGGTTGTTTATACGATACCGGCAGGAATGATTGATGGCAGGGTATCGTCCCGATTTTTGCGATTATTTTTTGTTGGGTGTCTGATGGGGGTTGTTCTTCACATGGCCGGAGATTTTATCCTTATTCCCCTGTTCGGACTGCAGGGAGCGGCGACATCCGCTTTGGTAGCCTGGGTTTTTCGTATTGGTATAGCGTACACGATTGTTTATAAGGAGAAAAGGGAACGTTTGACAGATATCAATCCGCAAATGTCCTATTAAAATTATCATGCGATTTCTTGTTATTTTCATGGCTTTGTTGTTTCTGGCGTTGAGCACATTATTGTTTATTTACGCGCCGATCTTTTTTGGCCTTTTATTTCTTGTGCTTGTGTTTTGTGCCATCTTCTGGGCTTATCCGAAGGGGACCTTATTATTTTTCCTGATTTTTATGTTATTGCAGGGGCCGATT
>JAGQKQ010000091.1 GCA_020430005.1 Candidatus Omnitrophota bacterium | reverse complement strand
TCTAAGCGAGAATTCCATAATCAACACAAAAGTGTTATTCTGTGGTTTACAGGGCTCTCCGGTGCCGGAAAGTCCTCGATTGCTTTAGCCCTTGAGCGTAAACTTGCAGAACTGAACAAGCAGGTTTATGTTTTAGATGGCGATAATATAAGACATGGGCTGAATTCAGATTTGGGCTTTTCACCTGAGGACCGGGAGGAAAATATCCGGCGAGTCGGTGAAGTGGCAAAATTGTTCATGGATGCCGGGATGATTACGATTGTTTCTTTCATATCTCCTTATAAAAGAGATCGTAATAAAATCCGTCAAACAGTCAACGTTGGTAAGTTTGTTGAAGTGTTTATCGATTGTAACATCAAGGAATGTGAGAGAAGGGATCC
Organism: Candidatus Omnitrophota bacterium; assembly: GCA_020430005.1. Classification (GTDB taxonomy): domain Bacteria; phylum Omnitrophota; class Gorgyraeia; order Zapsychrales; family Zapsychraceae; genus JAGQKQ01. The sequence goes on along the minus strand of JAGQKQ010000091.1, from coordinate 6,691 downwards.
TAAAGGGCTTTACGCGAAGGCCAGATCGGGAGAAATTAAAGACTTTACAGGTATATCCGCACCTTACGAACCTCCTTCCAAGCCGGAAATTCATTTAAAAACAGATGAGAATACCATTGATGAAAGTGTTACCGCAATTATTAATTATCTCGAAAATAATATTTTAGTCTCTTCACTCACATGCCAAAAGACTCTTTAGACGAACGCGAATTTGAACTTGTCAATATTATTGGTGCCGAACTCGGGTCCAATCAAAGGGATCTGTCTCGTTTGATGGATTTGTCTTTGGGAATGGTCAATATGCTCATTCGCCGTCTGATATCCAAAGGTTTTATCCGGATTAACCAATTGAATAAACGAAAAGTCGAGTACCTTCTCACGCCAAAAGGATTTGCTGAAAAAATGCGTAAATCCGTTCAATATACCTTCAAAACCGTCCATTCTATTAGCGCTATTAAAGAATCTTTAAAGAAAAAATTAACTTCTGTTGTTGAAGAAGGAGAAAGAAACTTTACGATTTTAGGAGAATCTGATTTCGCAATTTTAGTGGAGATTGTTTTGCGGGAACTGTGCGGAAATGAATACACGATTCAACATATTCAACAGATTAATACAGAATCGGTTTCAGGAACCCTGTTAATTTGTAAAGAAGCGGTTGAAGATGAGCTTTATGAGCAATATCCTGATTGTATTAATCTCGTTGAGGAATTGGCTAAAGACTATGTCATTCCAAAATTAGTAGAGGAGATTGGATAATGAAAGTTGTGATTTTATGTGGGGGACAGGGGACTCGCATTCGAGATGTCTCAGATATACTACCTAAACCGATGCTTCCTGTAGGAGGAAAACCGATTCTTTGGCACATTATGAAAATTTATGCCCAACACGGTTTTAAGGATTTTATTTTGTGCCTTGGTTATAAAGGATGGGTTATTAAAGAGTATTTTCTGAATTACCGGGCCAAGAATTCAGATTTTACGATTAATCTGGGAAGTAAAGACGTTTCTTACCATAGTCAAAATGATGAATCGGATTGGAATGTCACTTGTATTGATACAGGAGAAGCCTCGCAGACAGCCGCCAGGTTGTGGAATGTTCGTGAATATCTTAAGAATACCGATACATTTTGTGTGACTTATGGAGACGGCGTTGCAGACATTAATATTACGGAGTTGGTAGAAGAACATAAAAACTCTAAAAGACTGCTAACGATTACCGGTGTTAAACCACTCGGACGTTTTGGAGAAATTGAGGTTGAAGGGGGCACGATTAAAGAGTTCAACGAAAAGCCGAATGTGAGCACCGGTATCATTAATGGGGGTTTTATGGTTTTTCGGAAGAAGGCCATCGAAAAATATTTTTCCGGTCAAGTTGATCAATCACTAGAAGCGGATGTTATTCCCCACATTGTTAAAGATAAACAAGCGGGAGTTTTTCAGCATCCTGGCCAATGGCAGTGTATTGATACTCCCCGGGAATACACACAGTTGAATAGACTTTGGGAGGCCAACAAGGCTTTTTGGAAAAAATGGTAAGCAGTGATTTTTGGAAACATAAAAAAGTTCTTGTGACAGGACATGAAGGTTTTTTAGGCTCATGGCTAACAAGAATATTAGTCGAAAGCGGAGCTAAAGTTGTTGGGATTGATATTGTCCAAGACAGAAAGAATTCTGTTCTTGATGGATACCGCAAAAAATTTAAGGGAATAAAGGGAAATATTGCCAATGCGCGATTGATTAAACAGGTGATTAAGCAGAATAAACCTCAATTTGTCTTTCATGTTGCCGCTGAAGCTATTGTTGGCAGAGCCAATAAGAACCCTGTCCGGACATTCAAATCGAACATTGAGGGAACATGGAATATTCTGGAAACGGTCCGTCATAGTTCATTTGTTGATGCCGTTGTTGTGGCCTCCAGCGATAAGGCTTATGGCAGTCATGATAAACTTCCCTACACAGAGGACGCTCCGTTGGTCGGGGAGCATCCATACGATGTTTCAAAAAGTTGTACAGATTTGTTATGTTACACATATTTTAAAAGTTTCCAGATACCTGTTTGTGTCACCCGCTGTGGCAACATTTATGGTCCGGGCGATAGTAATGATTCCAGGCTTGTTCCGGATGCTATCAAACATATTCTTAGAGAAGAGACTTTTGTTATTCGTAGTGATGGGACTTTTACCCGGGATTATATTTTTGTCAAAGATATTGTGGCGGCCTACCTTCTTTTAGCAGAAAAAATGAAAAATAAGAAAATCCTGGGGGAGGCTTTTAATTTTAGTTGTGAAGCTCCGCTGAGCGTTCTGGATCTTTTAAAGAAAATTTTTCAAAGTTCGGGGAAAGTTTGGAAGGAGCCAAAAATTCTCGATAAGGCGAAGATGGAAATTAAGCATCAATATTTATCCTCAAAGAAGGCCAGAAATATTCTGAAATGGAAACCTCAATATACACTGGATGAGGGGTTAAGAGAAACAATTGATTGGTATGCTAAAACGTGATTAAAAGGGTAGGGTATGGAATCTTCAAAAGCTAATGATATTAAGGGTTTCCGTCAACATGCACGTCTTTTGTGGTATTTTTTTCGAAACTACAGATCCTCCATGTGTGGAATTGCAGGGATTATGTTTTTCTCAGGGCTTCTGGAATCACTAAACCTGGCTGCTATTTATCCTATTTTGAATTATGGTTTGCAATTGGATACGGATAATATTCAATTACGTTTTTTAAATAATCTTATAGAGAAGTTGCCTTTTGATAATTTATTCTTGTCGTCCTGCATTTTTTTAATGATTATTACAGTTTTCTCTAGTCTCTTTCGGGTTTTTCAACATTTCTTATCCAATCGTCTGATTATGAGGGTTGTTAAGAACATTCAAAACGCGATCTTTGCAAAATATAAAAACGCGGATTATCAATTTTATGTTCAAAATCAGCAGGGGAAGATGGTTTACGCCGGTACAGTTGCCCCTTTAGGTGCTTCGCATACGGTTTTTTATGTCATTCGTCTTATGAATAGCATTATTACGGCGTCGATGTATACGGTATTGTTAATTATTTTATCGTGGCAAGGAATGCTTTTAGTGTCGGTTATCGGGATCTTTTATGTTTTATTCGTAAAAGGACTTATTACACGTGTTGTGAATAAATCTGCGAGGGTTGTCATTGAACAGGATAGGGAGAAGAATGTCATTCTCAACGAATTTATTACTGGAATAAAGGCCATCAAAGTTTTTCAAAATAAAGCGTTTTGGCATCGCAAATTTGCTGAGGCCGTTGATCAAAGTGTCTGGAATAATTTTAAAGTTAATATGGGGAGAGTTATTCCGGATACTTTTGTTAAATTTACCTTTTTTATGGTGTTCGCGGCTATCGGTATTATGTTTAGCTTGCGAAATAACGGCAATATCATTATATGGCTGCCGCTTTTGGGAACATTCGCGACGGTTGCCAGCCGGTTGTTTCCCTACATGAATATGGTTGGCAATGATATTGTATCGATTTCCCGTTTTATGCCGGATACAAAAATTGTTCATGACTTGCTTGAAGAAAATATCGCGACTTTGGAAAAGGGGACTGTTGAATATAGCAACTTTAAAGAAGAGCTTTTATTTCATGATGTGTCTTTTCGATATGAAGGCATGCAGAATGATTTGTTAAGAACAGTCTCATTTTCCTTAGAAAAAGGAAAGACACTGGCTATTGTAGGTCCTTCTGGGTCCGGAAAATCAACCATTATTAGTCTTTTGTTCAGGTTGTACGATATTCGGGAAGGAAATATTTCCATTGATGGATATGATATCAAGACACTTAAAACAGAGTCCTTTTTATCTAATTTTGGTTATGTTGGGCAGGAAACATTTATTTTTAACGGAACAATTGCTGAGAACATCCAATTTGGTTTAGAAGGATGTTCCCAAGAGAATGTTATCGAGGCCGCAAAATTGGCCAATGCCCATGAGTTTATATTAGAAACGGAGAATGGCTATCAAACCATAGTTGGTGATGCCGGTATGAAACTATCTGGAGGCCAGCGTCAGAGGATTGCTATTGCCAGGGCCATGCTGCGCAAGCCCCAGATTTTGATTTTGGATGAAGCCACGAGTTCATTAGATAATATATCGGAGAAGGCAGTGCAGGAGGCGATTAATCAGGTGTCGCGATTTACGACGACATTAATTGTCGCGCATCGTTTATCAACGGTCCAAAAGGCGGATAAAATTCTGGTCTTAAATCAGGGAAGAATTGTAGAGCAGGGCACGCATGAAGAATTGCTCCAGCGAAAAGCAGATTATTTTGAATTGTATACAATGACAGAAAGATAAATTGATTATGAAAAAAATATTAATTACCGGTGCGGGTGGATTTATTGGTTCTCACCTCACAGAATGCTGTGTTAAGCAGGGGGGGAAGGTTAAAGCGTTTATCCATTATAATTCCAAAAATAATAGAGGATGGCTTGAACATTCTAAATATACGAAAGATATCGAATTTATTGCTGGAGATGTGCGTGATTTTGATGCTGTCAGTGATGCAGTTAAAGGATGTGATACTGTTTTTCACCTGGCCGCTTTGATAGGTATTCCATATTCTTATAAATCACCTCTGGCGTACATTAAGACAAACGTGGAAGGAACATATAATATTCTTCAGGCGACTAAAGATTCAAAAGTCAAGAATGTTATTGTTACTTCAACCAGCGAAACATATGGAACTGCACAGTATGTGCCTATTGATGAAAAACATCCAGCCGTGGCCCAATCACCTTATGCTGCCAGCAAAGTTGGTGCTGATCAATTGGCTTTGAGTTACTATCGGTCCTTTGATTTGCCGGTAAAAATCGTTCGGCCTTTTAATACCTACGGTCCGCGTCAATCCGCCCGGGCCATTATTCCAGCCATTATTGTCCAGATATTAAACGGTGCCAAAGAAATTCAACTTGGTAATCTGAAACCGACAAGAGATTTTACATATGTGGAAGATACTGTTCGAGGATTCTTGGCGGTCGCAAAGTCAAAAACAACTCTCGGAAAGGCTATTAACATTGGGATGAGGTCTGAAATTTCTATAGAAAATCTGGCGGCCTTAATCACAGAATTAATAGGAAAAGATGTTGTCATTAAAACTGATAAACAGCGCGTGCGAAAACAGACAAGTGAAGTTGAAAGGCTTGTTTGTGACAACACTTCACTTTGTCAAACGACGGACTGGAAACCTTTATACGATTTAAAAAAGGGTTTAAAAGAAACGATACGGTTTATCGAGAAGAATCTGAATCAATATAAAGCGGATATTTATAATGTCTAAAATGATACCACTTTCAGAGCCGAGGTTAAACGGAAAAGAATGGACCTATGTTAAAGATTGTCTTGATACGGGATGGGTTTCTACGGCCGGAAAGTATGTTGAACGTCTGGAAAATAAAATTTCTTCTTACACAAAATGTAAATATGCCGTTGCGGTGAATAGTGGGACATCCGCGTTGCAGATAGCGCTCCAATTGGTGGGAGTCGGGGAAGATGATGAGGTGATTGTGCCTACAGTAACCTTTATCGCCCCTGTCAATGCCATCCGTTACCACCGGGCTTATCCCGTATTTATGGATTGTGACGATTACTATAATATTGATGTTGAGAAAACGACTGACTTTATTTTAAAAGAAACGGTTTTTAAAAATGGTTTTTCCATTAACCGTTCCACCAAACGTAAGGTTAAGGCTGTTCTTCCGGTTCACGTATTTGGAAACGCAGCCAAATTGCATGAATTAACCAAATTATGCCGCAAAAGAAATATCAAAATCGTTGAAGATGCCACCGAAAGTCTGGGCACATTCTATAAAACAGGCGAACACAGCGGCACTTTAGGTGATGTGGGATGCTTATCTTTCAATGGAAACAAAATTATAACAGCCGGCGGTGGCGGTATGATCCTGACGAATACTCAAAAATATGCTCAACGGGCTCATTACTGGACCACACAAGCTAAAGACGATGCGTTGCGTTATATTCATAATGATATTGGGTTTAATTTCCGTCTTAATAATTTGCAGGCGGCTATGGGGGTCGCCCAGTTGGAATCGTTATCTCAAATTCTAAAAGTCAAAAAGAGAAATTATGAATGTTATAAAAAGTTGATTGATTCGCTTGAAGGGCTTAGGTTGGCAGATGCTCCGGATTATGCACACAACAACTATTGGATGTACGCTCTTCAGTTAGAAAAGAAAACATATGGTTGTGATAAAGAGGCATTGTTATCCCGGTTAAATGATGCGGGAATTCAGTCTAGGCCCTTATGGTATTTGAACCATTTGCAAAAACCTTTTAAGAAGTGTCAGGCGTATCACATTAAAAAAGCGAAGAAAATGCTGGATATCACGTTAAATATTCCCTGCAGCGCGACGTTAAAGCAGGAGCATATAAAACGCATTGGGCAATTCTTAGAGAATAAAAAGTAGAAGAATGTCGTTATGAAAAAAGTGGTTGTTATAGGGGGGCAGGGGCATGCAAAAGTATGCATTAGCATGCTTAAAAAACTGTCCGAATTTTGTGTGTTAGGGTACACGGCCTTGGAAGCGTCTGATGAAATTTTAGGAGTCCCTTTTTTAGGCGGTGATGATGTTCTTGAACGTATTAAAAAAGAAAACCCTGATTGCGGTGCGGTTATCGGTGTGGGGAGCGTCAAAATATCATCGAATC
>JAGQKQ010000090.1 GCA_020430005.1 Candidatus Omnitrophota bacterium | reverse complement strand
ACTGTCGCGTTTAGCAACCAGTCCTTCGCAGAAGACGGCCCGGAAAAAACAAAATTTAAAAGAGGACTTGTTAACACTTTCACCGGTATTTTTGAGATCCCCAAACAGATCAAGAACGAGGTGAAAGGGGCCGAAAAGGTTCCGGAAAAGGTTGTCAGTTTCCTGGGTGGAACGGTTAAAGGCGTCACCTATGCCATAGGTCGCACCGGTTCCGGCTTATGGGACGTATTCACCTTTCACCTGGAAAGACCGGCAAACTACGAACCTCTCATGAAACCGGATTATGTCTGCGAAAAACTGGCCGAAGAATTGCATCTCCAATCGACCAGCAGTGAATAAGACCTGATAAGTCTTTTATGAAAAAAATAACCCTCTTAATAATTAAGAGGGTTATTTTTTTGGTTATCCACGGTATCCACTAGCCTGTGGAAAACGTGTGACTTCTATTTTTATTAAAGTAAAACTGATTGAAAATGAAATACTTCAATCTCTATACTTAATCCAAAGGCCTGCCCCGATGATCATAATCAGAACCGGGATACCAACCAGAATCCAGGCAATAATTTTCTTCTGTTGGCTGGTTAAATCGAGCTTTGAAACCTCCACTGACTTTTGCTCCGGCAGCACTTGATAGTCCGATTCCACCAGCCAGTTAATCACATTCAACGCCATCTGCGCGTTGCTATAATAATTAATGTAGGCATTTGATAAAAAGTCCGCATCCGTAATAAGAATAATCCGTGTATGCGCCTGTGTATTTTTCTCAGTCGGGGCCACGGGCTCGGCCATAACATAAGCGATCGGCACAGGACCGGGACGATCCACATCTTCATCGAATTTAATATCCAGATAACGGTTTGTTTCTCCCCAGCTATTTTCTGATGAGGCCGTTAAAATAAATGGAGCCACTTTTAACGTAGGACGCCGGTCCGGCAGCATGGATACGGATCGCGGCCGCAGATAAAAGGTATAGTCCAATCCCGCAATAATCGCCTTATGCGGCATATAATTATTAGTGGCCGGACTTCCAACATCACCGCTGGCATGACTGGTGAGGTCAACGACGACATCCTGCGCAACACTAACCCCCCAGTTTTTAAGAATATTATTTAATGACGGATTAAGCTGCTCCTGTTCCTCCGTCAACGGTTTGTCGGGTGTGCTGACAATCACATTCTCCACCAGAAATAACGCGTCACCCCCTTGCTTTAAATACCGGTCAATCGCCTCTTCTTCCTCAACCGGCAAATGCTGTCTGGGACCGGCAACAATCAAAACACCGCATTCGGCAGGAACATCCCGGGCAGTCTGGAGAAGAACTTTTTTACTGATGATATTATTGGCCAGCAGCTTTTTCATCAACTCATTCAGACCATCGGATTCATCTGAAAAAATATCGTATTCACTGTGCCCTGTAAGAAAACACGCCAGCTGAGCGGGACGAGTTACTCTAATCAACGCGTTATTGATACCCTCTTCATTTAACGGTTCTTCCGTAAAATCAACATCCCGGCGTTCCTTACCGGATTCCACGATCAGCTTCTTTTCTCTATTATTGATGACATTGCCATACTGGGCCGCCTGGCTAAGCTCTACCAAAGGATCTATAATCTTCGCCTTAACTTTGCCATCTGAGACACGTTCATATTCTTCCAATAAGTCCTCAAGATATTTGGGTGGAAACCCCACATACATAGCCGTTATTTTTACGTCCGCCCGCAGGTCCTTCAGCAAGGCTTCCGTGTAATCCGTCAAGGTATGCTGTTTGGACGCCGTGACATCCCAGCGCATATTAAAACGATATGCGATATAATTGACGCTGATCAAAGCACCGATTAAACACAGCGTAAAGGTTAAACTTGTTAATATATTTTTAAAGTTCATGTTATTCTCTAAAGTTTTAACGCCATAACCGCGTCTCAATACTCAACCGCGTTAACAGCAGACAGAATAAAATACCGGACAGATAATAAACAAGATCGGTTAATGTAATCACTCCGACAAAGAAATTTTTAGAGTGTGTCATCGTTGAAATATATTTGATAACCGTCTCCGCGGAACCGGTAAAATACTTTACGAAGGTTAAAGAAAAATAGAGGAAAAACAAAATCACATAACTTGTAATCGCCGCTACCACCTGACTTTTGGTCCAGGATGAGGTCATCATTCCAATCGCCAGAAAAAGGGCCGCTTCCAGCCAAATACCCAGGAATCCGCTGAGAGTCGCCGCCCAGTCCGGCGCCGCATAAAATTCGATAATCCCATAATAAACAACACTGATTAAAAGAAGGACCGACAGAAACAATAAGGTCCCCAGATATTTTCCGAAGACAATCACATTATTATTGGTGGGTGTGGTCATCAAGAACTCCATAGTCCCGGCATTCTTTTCCTCCGCAAAAACCTTCATCGTCAGCAACGGCACAATGAAAAGAAAAATAAATTCCATGGCCTGAAAAACATCGCGCAGCGTAGCCTCGCGGTTTTGGTCGATAATCATAAAGAAAAGGAAGTTAAAGATCACCAATGTGACTACGAGGATAATATAGGCCACCGGAGATTTAAAATACGCGGCCAGTTCTTTTTTTGTGATGGCGATAACTTTAGGCATGGTCTTCTTCAGAAATAACTTCAATAAATTTTTGTTCCAGGGATGGGCGCGACTCGATAATTTCCAGAATAGAAACACGTTTTTCCGTTAAAACAGCTGCAATGGTATTAACATTTTCCTCTGAACGCGGAACCGATAGAGAAACCTCACAACAGTCACGAATCGTTTTGACATCAAGCAATGTCGCACAAGTTATATCTTTTAAAACATTCTGCAAGAACTGTTCATCTGATTTAACTTTTACGACAAATGTTCTGTTTTCTGTTTCGGCGAGGGAATCAATGGACGTATCTTTGATAACAGACCCCGCTTTAATGAACATCACCCGCTGCACGATCCGTTCAATTTCCGACAAGATATGCGTACTAAGAATAACGGTGCGTTTATGTTCAAGATTTTTAATTAAGGTCCTTACCTGCAAAATCTGAACAGGATCAAGACCGCTCATCGGCTCATCAAGAATCAGAATATCGGGATCGTTGATAATCGCCTGCGCGAGACCGACCCGCTGTTTATATCCTTTTGAAAGCACCCCGATCCGTTTGTTGCAAACATTATTCAGGCGGCAGTCTGATAATGCCCGATCTACACTTGCGGTAATCTCACGGACCGGAACATTCTTTAGTTCGGCCGAGAATTTTAAATAACTCTTAACCGACATTTCATGATACAAAGGCGGCATTTCCGGAAGATAGCCTAAACGGCGGCGGGCTTCCAAAGAATTGTTCTGAATATTCAGATCATCGTAATACACATCACCGGATGTCGGCGTCAGATAACTGGTTAAGATACGCATCAACGTCGTTTTCCCGGCTCCGTTCTGACCGAGAAAACCCACAATTTCTCCATTCCCGATTTCAAAAGAAATATTGTTAAGGACACGCAGGGATCCAAAGCACTTCGTTATGTTTTTAACGGTGATCATAATTGATTTTTATACACCCAGGTGGTGACCAGACATTTACCTTTATCAAGCACGGTAAACTTGGTTAATGTTTTTAATTTAATAGGGAATTAATTTTTTCTAAAAGAAGATCCGCATCAATCGGTTTGGACACATATCCAATGTTCACTCTCTCACTGAGTTCGACTCCCAATTCCTGAGGGCGAACGGTAAGAAGAACAATCGGGACCTTTTCATATTCATTATTAAATCTTAACTCGTAGCAGACATCATAGCCGTTAATTTCGGGCATAATAACATCAAGGATAACCAAATCCGGCGCTTCATTACGCACTTTGGCCAGCCCCTCTTCTCCATCCGAGGCTTTGATGACATGGAATCCATTTGAACTCAAGATTCCTTCAACAAGCCGCAATGTTCCCACATCGTCATCAATGATTAGGATTTTTTTGTTCATAGTAGGAAATTCCTGCTGGCTCTCAACTTTTTGTTATAAAAGAATATATGATTTAGTTTAGCATTCCTTTAATCGGCTGACAAGAAGTTAAAACCCGTCATGGAAGAAAAAACTACCATCGCCAGTTTAACAATAAACGTAATTTTACCCACGGAGAGGCATTAAGAAAGTAATTAAAACTGGCGGTTTTATTGATCTCGGACATCGTTGGATAAGCATGAACCGCATTTCCGATAGTGTTCAGACTCACCTTACCGTTCATCGCGGCAATCCATTCATGAATAAGGTCCCCCGCGTGATATCCGACAATCTGGCAGCCGATAAGAACACCCTTTTTGTTGATAATCAACTTGATAAATCCGCTGCGTTCTCCTTCCGCTTTCGCGCGGTCATTATTCTTTATCTCTTCTTTATGCACTGTGTAAGAAATTCCCGTCTCCTTAGCCCGGCGTTCATTGTAGCCGACAGAAGCCACTTCAGGATCGAGATACGTGCACCACGGAACATTTTTATAATTCACTTTGAAGGGCAGATGAAACGCTGCATTCATCATGGATGTTGCCGCTTCATAAGCGGCCACATGCGTAAAGGGAAATTGACCGTTAAGATCGCCACAGGCATAAATATTTTTCACAGATGTACGCATACGCTGATCCACCTTGACGCCGCGATGATCGTACACAACACCGATCTTATCCAAACCGGCACCATCAACGTTTGGCTTACGTCCGGCCGCGACTAATAATGTTTCTGCTTCTAACTGGATTTTTTTGCCGTCCTGTTCAACAGTTAAAAGAACTCCGCTCGCATTTTTTTGTACCCGAACAGCTTTCGCGCCGACAAAAATTTTCATACCTTCTTTTTCAAGCATTTCCCGCATGTAACGGGACACATCTTCATCTTCTCTGGGCAAAATATCCGGGGCATATTCGACAACCGTGACGTTCGTTCCTAAACGGGAAAAGGCCTGGGCCATTTCCGCCCCGATAGGACCACCGCCTAAAACGATCAAGGACTCGGGAAGTTTTTCCAAGGAGAAAATTTCAATATTCGTTAGATAGGGAACAGCATCGATGCCTTCAATAGAAGGAACAGCCGGTGACGACCCCATTGCCAAAATAAAATTCTTGGAAGTGATGTTTTGACCGTTTAATGTAATCGTGTGCCGGTCAACAAAAACCGGAGCACCAAAACGTGTTTCAACATGATATTTTTCTTTGAGCGCTGCAGGGTCATCATGAACCTGGATAGAATCAATAACATCCCGGATACGCGCGGCCACATTTTTAAAATCCACCTTCGGCAAATCGACTTCCGGCAGGCCGTATTTTCCGGCATTGCGCATGACATTATAAGCATAAGCACTTTTAATCAACGTTTTCGATGGAACGCAGCCATAATGCAAACAATCTCCACCCAGCTTTTCTTCCTTTTCAATAAGCAACGTCTTCTGGCCAACGCTGCCACACGCGGTCGATCCGGTTAAGCCGGCCGCGCCGCCGCCGATAACAATCATATCGTAATCATATTTGGCCATAACCATCCCTATCCATTACTTTTCGGCTGCTTCTTTTTGACAATCTTTCCCGTAACCACAATCATCAACACAAAGACAGCGATCAACCCCAATAAAACAGGATCAAACCACGTCTTCGGATTGTTCCACACAAATTGACCGGCAAATAGCGCGATACGATCCGCCAATAAAACCTGGGCAAGAACCCAGGGCACACTGGCAATCATTGTTGCCGCCATAAAATCAAAATACCGCATTTTGGACAAGCCGCAAATAAAGTCAATAATCCCGTAAGGAGGAAAACCGATCAAACGCATTGGTAATAAAACGAAAAATCCGTTATCGCTTAATTGTTGATAAAGCTTTTCTCCCTTCCCTTTAACAAGCTTCTCAATCCAGGAACGTCCGACGTAACGGGCTGTAAAAAACGCAGCGGTCGTCCCGCAGAATACTCCTAACGTCAACGCCAGCGTTCCCCAAACAGGTCCGAACAAGGCCCCGGCTGATAAAGAAAGAATGGCGATCGGAGGAAAAAAAGATGAGAAAGTATTCGCCGTGTACAACACCACATAAATAACAATCCCCCACGAACCGAAACTTTGAATATAATGACGGACCGTTTCCGCATTGACCGAATCAAAACTCAAACACACTTCGCAGGTCTGCTGATGGTGATAAACCCCGTAAACCAACCCGGCCGCTAACGCAATAAAGCTCAGTATGATTAATAATTTTTTCATTGTTAAAACTTCTCCCGCAAACGGCAGGCGGCAATTCCAAACGCGACAGAAACATTTAAAGAATTTTTAACGCCCGTCATTTCAATTTCAATAGCGCTGTCACACACATCCACAAGGGACTGGCTGACCCCGTCAATCTCATTGCCCACAATCAGGCATAATGGTTTCTTTAATTTAAAATCTTGAGGAAAGACACTCTGATCTGTTTGTTCTAGTAATGTAAGATGATATCCTCGATTTTTCAATTCGACGGCTGCTGCCGCCGCATCCCGGCAATACTCCCAGGGAACATGATGCTGCGCGTCTAAAGCTGTTTTTGTAATTTGAGGATTGGGAGGATAAGCCGTGATACCACAAAGATAAATCTTTTCGATACCGAGACCATCAGCGGTTCGAAAAATCGACCCGACATTATGCGCACTGCGGATATCATTGAGAATAACACTGAACGGCAGCTGGATTTTATCACACTTTTCCTGACGAGCCAGCAATTCTTCGTGAGTCAGCTTACGCATAACGCCTAATCTTATTTACCAAACGGAAGAAGATTCTTTAATTCGTTCGTTGTCTTTTTTAATGTATCTGATGTCTGATTCAATGTGTCGGAAGCCGCTCCGCCCACTCCTTTCAAGACACCCGATAAATTGTCCTGAAGACCTCCCAAATCAATATCAACCAATTGACCGATGGTTGTCTTTGTCATAATCTTGATAACAATTAGAGAAACAACGGCGTTCAGATTTTTAATATCCGTATGACGTTCATCCAGATTGATATTAAACGTATTCACTTTAGGCTCGCCGCCTTTGGAATAATCTTTATAAGTGACCTTTCCGATTTTTAAACCAAGACTTTCAATATTCACTTCCGGGGCCTCTTTCTTCTCGGCAGGTTTTTCCTTG
>JAGQKQ010000008.1 GCA_020430005.1 Candidatus Omnitrophota bacterium | reverse complement strand
AAAAACGATCCGAACATCGATGCTAATATTCCGATTGATGCCAGAACAGCCGGCACAACAAATCCATTAACTCCCAGCCCGGCGGCCACACCTAAAACACTTGTCGCCACGATAGAACCGATATAGGATTCAAATAAGTCGGCTCCCATCCCAGCCACATCCCCGACATTGTCGCCAACATTATCCGCGATCGTTGCCGGATTACGTGGATCGTCCTCGGGAATTCCGGCCTCAACTTTTCCGACCAGATCGGCACCGACATCCGCCGCCTTTGTAAAAATACCGCCACCTACACGGGCAAACAAAGCCATAAAGCTGGCACCCATCCCGACACATAACATCGTATTAGTAATCGCCGCCAGTTTGGATATCCCTTCCGGGGCATGATCCGTGTAATACCAGTCCAGCAGATAATACCATCCGGTCAAACTTAATAACCCCAAACCGACAACCGTAAATCCCATCACCGCGCCGGATGAAAAGGCAAGACGCAATCCTTTGTTCAAAGACGTTTGACACACATTAGCCGTGCGTGCACTGGAATTAGTAGCAATCTTCATTCCGAAAAATCCGGACAAACCGGAAAATATTCCTCCTGTCAAAAAGGCATACGGAACCAACGGCTCCAGCAGTCCTTTTTTCACAAGAATAAGAAGAATAATAAAGACAATAAAAAAGAATACGGCAACAGAACCGAATTGTCTTTTTAAATACGCGTTAGCCCCTTCCCGGACAGCCGAAGCAATTTCCTTCATCCGGTCGGAACCTTCATCTTCTTTAAATATTTTGAATGTTAATACTAAAGCGAATACCAGCGCCAAAACCGCGCATAAAGGTGTGAAAAAAAACAGGTTATCCATAACTTCCCTTCTTTAAACCAGCCTTATCCCCTGTTAGGTTTTCGGCCATGATTGGCTTTTTTGGAACGCCAATTTAATTTTCCTCTACGTTTCTTTTTACCCATAGCAACTTTCCCCTCTCCAATACATTAATATATGTTCAATTCTACACTATTTAAGAATCCTTGTTATACAAAATTTCAATTATTTTATCAAGACTTATATTAATTATTCCAATTCTTTCAAAATCGGCCAAAATTTGTCCAAACGGTCAATAACCTTATAGGGTTTTTCGGCCAAAACTTCCCTTTTTAAACTGGAGCCGGTGGTCACAATGACTGTTTTAATCCGGGCGCGGCGTCCACTAATCGCGTCAATTGTCATATCGCCTACATAGACGGCTTCGGAAGGTTTCCGGTCAAAATGCTGCAAGGCCATTTGAAGAATATCCGGATGCGGCTTCGCTCGCGGCGCCCGATCCGCACAAATAACATATTTAAAATAGGGCCGCATCTCTAATTCTCGCATAATGATACGTGTAAATCGGGTAGGACGGTTACTGGCGATCGCCATGGGGTAACCCTGTCGATGCAGACGGTTTAAAACACCTTTCGCATAAGGGATAAAATGAACACCATGTTTTAGAGCTTCCTTATGGTGAGTACGATAAAGGCGCAAGACCTTCTTGACTTTATTTTCGGGCACCAGAGAACGGATCAGCTTTGTCTCTCCCCGGCCCACATTACGCTGGACCGAATAATGATCGATACGCGGCAGTCCCGTTTCTTTTAAAGCGTAATTAAGGCTTCGCCAAACAGCCCTATACGCATTAACGAGTGTTCCGTCCAAATCAAAAATAACCAATTTCTTTTTCATTTTATTTTTAGAAGTGCTCAAGAGCCCCTGAGCTCCAGAAGAATTGAAAACTTCAGGGTCGCGGGGTCTCCGGGCTACAGGGTCGCCTGGAAGTAAAAAATGTTTTATAAAACCTCCGGATTAACGACTCCTCCGGAGATAATAAATTTAACCGCTTCTTCCACCTTAATATCGGTAAAGATAATTTCCTTACGGGGCACCAAAATAATCACACCGGTAATCGGATTAGGCGCTCCCGGGACAACCACGTTGTAAAGTTCATGCCCCGTTTTATTAGATATTCTTGACGAAGACTTGCTTGTCAGAAATCCTATCGAATAAATTCCTTTGCGTGGATACTGAACCAGTACAACCTGCTGATACTGCGACATCTGATTTCGCGGGGTGAACAAAAAACTGGCCAATTCTTTAATCGCGGAATACACCATCCGAATCAGCGGCAGCCGCAAAAAAATCTTCTCGAAGAACTGGTAAATTTTTTGACCGAGAAAATTGGTGACAAAAAAACCGATCAGGACAATCAAAAGAATCCCGACGACAATTCCGACACCATACACATGAAAACCAAACAGTTCGGAAAGATACGGACTGATAAATTGCCCCAAAAGATCGTCCGCGCCCTTAACAATTCTAATAAACAAATAGCAGGTTAAAACAACCGGCAAAAAGGCGATCAATCCAGAGAAAAAGTATTTTCTTAAATGTTTCATTGTAATGATGGATTAATAAAATTGATTTGAGGTCACCTTAACTGATACAAGATTACGGAGCCTAATATAAATAGTATCAGCATAATGATAGAATCCCAGCCTAAACGAAAATATTTTTTCTTTCCCTTTTTCAGGATGCCGGTAATAGAAATTAAAACCAGCGCAATACTGGATACCCCGGTAATCACATGTGTTTTGGAAACGCCATCCACAAGGGCTCCGTCCGGGCTCACCAAACCGCACAAAACGAGGATAAACATATTGGTCATGTTACTGCCGTACACATTGCCGACGGCCAAATCCAGCGTGCCTAATCTCATAGCGGAAAGGGTAACTACCAGTTCGGGAAGCGATGTTACAAAGGCCAAAAGGATTGTTCCCACAAAGGTTCGTCCCAATCCTGTCTGCAAAGCAATCGTATCCGCTGATTTGGCCAGCCATATCGCCGCGATCGTAACAACCGCCGCGCTGGCTAATAAATTCAACCAAATCACAGCCAACGATTCCGGCGCTTCCCTTTGTAACTCCGGCTGAATAACAGCCGCCGGATCGGCATCCAGTTTCGACATTTTATGCATTCCGTAAAAATACATAAAACAAATAAGAATGCCGCCTATTGTCAGAGGTCCTGTTTTGGGAAAAGAACTGAAACCGATTTCTAAAACAACGATCAGTGTTAAAACAACCGCAAAAAAGGCGGAAACTCTGTGCGAGGCCTGCGGATGAATATCGTCGGAAACAGAGCCTTTGCGATAAAGAAAATCCATCATCACCAGAAGCATCGGATTCACATTATTACTTCCCAGAAGGTTCCCGACGGCCATATTCTCAGCATTCAGCGATATAATGGAAAAGATCGTTGTAATCGCTTCCGGTAGGGATGTCACCATTCCCAACAAAACAATCCCGATCCAGAGTTTTCCCAGTTTCAGTTTGTCACTGAGTTTATCCGCGAAAATCGTTAGCCGAATCCCCGCCAACACTGTTACAAGCGCACTCACCAAAAAAATGATCCAATGCAATTCCAGCTCCTAGTGCTTAGTTCTTAGAATGTGTTTACTTACTGATGGAGTACAATACGAGCATGCCTGCTATAGCGAACGCTAACCCCAAAAACCCCTGGAATAATGCCACAACCTGCGGCCACCAGGCCAAAATCATTGTTACGCCAACAATCAAAATAACAACACCTAAAAGGGCCTTTAAAAATGTTTTATAAGAATCAGCCATACTAAACTCCTGTTCTCTTCGCGTCCGGGCTTGACGGTTTACTTTTCCATCGACGGTGCATCCATCCCCATTCATGCGGATATTGACGGATATATTGTTCAATCAAATGTGTAATCACACCGATATTATAAGACAATGTTTGATCTTCTGTTTCTTTTTCAACCAATGTGATAGGTTTTTCAATAATCACTTTATGCCGGTTACTGTCGCCGTCGCGAACAATGAACATCGGCACAATCAGTGCACCTGTTCGTTTGGCAAAAACAACCGGACCTGTTGCTGTAGCTGCCTTTTGTCCAAAAAAGTCGACAAACACGCCGCCGGCACTGCCGAAATTCTGGTCCATCGGAATGAATAATACTTCGTTGTTACGCAATACTTTTAAAGACTGACTGACGCATTCTTTACGAGGAACCGCGTAAACCGTGTTTAATCCCGATTCCTTCCGTTTGCGAAAAAGATATTTCTCAAGTTTCTGGTCACGTGTTGGTCGAATAATAGAGTTGGACGGATAACCTTTTAAAGCACAGTAAAGCATCATTAAAGGAAAATTCCCGAAATGGGCCGTAATCGCGACCACTCCTTTTCCCTGTTTTAACGCATTGTCCAAATGCTCCTGTCCTTCAAAATGGACAAATTGTTCAACCTTATTAGGGTGGGAAAGATAATAGAGCATCTCCACCATTCCCCGACCCAGGTTGTGAAAACACTGCCGGACAATCTGCGCAATTTCTTCATCTGTCTTTGAATCGCCAAAGGCGATCTTTAAACTCTCGCGGGCAATTTTTTTCTGGCGCCCCACCAAACCGTAACCGACAGCCACAAGGAAATTCGTCAATCCTGTCACAGCCGACGGTGGAAGCCATTGCAGAAGCCACGATGCTGTTCTTAGACTATATCGGGCGATGGCCCGTTGAAAACGTTTGGACGGTGCGTTCGACATGGTAGTATTCAGTAAAAAATTTTCTGGCAGGTAAGTTAAAGATTAATATATAACCTCCACAGATTGTCTTTAATGATGAACAACTCTGAGGATTAAAAATACGTTTATCATCCGGCTTATCTCAAAATACCATTAACGACAGAAAGCAACACCCTGGAATCAATAGGTTTTGTTAAATGCTCCTGAGCGCCTGCCTTTTTTTCTGCCTCAATATCATCAGGAGAATCTTTTGACGTTAAGAAAATAACCGGAATATCATGTGTAGATGGATCGCCTTTAATTTTTTCGCACAACTCCCGGCCCTTCATTCCCGGAAGGATAACATCAAGGATAATTAAATCGGGTCGCTGTTTTTTCGCGATATAAAGCCCGTCTTCTCCAGAATGCGCCGTCAATACAGAATAGCCCTCTTTCATCAGAATTTTACGCACGGCGGCCAGAATTGTTTCGTCGTCATCCACAATCAAAACACTTTTCCATTCCTTCTCACCGGCAAAACTCATCGAGAACGCCGTTCGAACTTTGTCCTGTGTATAGAATAGAATAACTATCGCGCTCATCAGAATGTAACTGATCGGAAGCAAATCTTCCATATTCGCAAAATAGGGAATCAGCAGATAAACAACCAGAAAAATATTACCGAGCAAAAGTAATATGCGTCCCCAATCGCGCATGACAATAAGCCCTATCGCTCCGAGCAATAAAATTCCAAATAACACCGCCATGATTAGCGAATCGGTTGTCGGATCCAAACGAAATTTCTGCAGATATATGCCCGTTGAAAAAAGATATAAGACTACTAAACACCAGCTGATAAATTTAACATTAACAAGATGTTTTTTCATCGTTCTCTCCTGATTTTTGTTTTCTTCTTTTTACAGGAAACCTGATATCCCAAAACCATATGTTATAGGATATTACATCTACCTAGGTTCGGATATTTGGGTTTTATTTTTATCATTTCTAATTATAAACCCTAAAAGAAAACAAGCAAAGCATAAGTATGTAAAAATATCACCGAATTTTGTGTAAAAGGTTTCTTCATTATTAAGATTCATTGTATACACGGCGAACCCTTCCACATAGGTAGGCTTTCCGGCTTCATTACGGACCATGTTTTGAATGCGCCCGGTCGCGTCAATAAAACAACTGACCCCTGTGTTGGCGGCACGAATCAGAGGACGTCGTGTTTCAATCGTTCTAAACGACGCGGATTGCATGTGAAGATACGGAGCCTTGGTATCTTTAAACCATGCATCATTCGTCAGATTAACCAAAATCTCCGCGCCCTGACGCACAAATCCTCGGGCTAACGCTGAAAGCGTATCCTCAAAACAAATTAAAGCCGAAATCTTTTTACCTTTCAAGGATAAAACCGTAAAATCCTGACCGGATGTAAAATCTGCGATCGGGATAATATCTTCCAGAAACGGAAAAACCCCACGAAACGGAATGTATTCTCCAAAAGGAACCAGATGCAATTTGTTGTATTGCCCGGCCAGTTCTCCGTCTTCCAAAAACAATAAAGCCGAATTGTAATAGACATCCAACTCTTCCTGGACAACCGCTCCGACAATCACCGGAATTCTTTCGGTCTTAATGAAATCGATCAGATCATTTAAAAGATACGCGTCTTCCCACAAAATATTAGGCAGCGATGTTTCCGGCCAGATAATGACATCCGGCTGTTCTTCCGCGGCTTGCCGGGTTAGGTGCATATGTTTTTTCATGATCGCCGGCCAGAACGATTCATTCCACTTCATATTCTGATCAACATTCGCCTGTACCACCGCCGCTTTGATCGTTTTCCCATTGCTATGCGGCTGATTTAATTGAAAAACACCATAGCCCAGCGTGATCAAAAAAAACAGAACAGTTATTAGCAGCGAAGCTCCTGCCTTTTTAGTGACCCACAAATCTTTAATGATCATATTGACCATCACGATCAAAAAGGAAATACCGAACACACCGGTGATATCGGCAATTTGGATAAACAAAAGATTCTTATACTGAGAATGTCCCAAAGACGCCCAGTCAAAACCGGAAAAAAGATGCGCCCGCAGAAATTCCGTTAACACCCAAAGCGCGGGAATAAGAAAAATACTAAACAGCTTATTTCTATTTTGAAAAAAACTATGGAAGAAGCCAAACAACGCGAAGTATAACCCGAAGACAATCACCATGATGATCATACCGATACCTGTAACATGGACAAACCAATAAATCACTCCGAAAAAAAACAAAATGCCTGTTAGATAAGCGTATAACGTCGAAGTAATTTTTCTTTTACCGTCAATAGCAAGGAATAAAGGAACCAGCGCCACCCAGATCAGCGGCCACAGATCAAACTTTGGGAAGGAAAGAATTAATAAAAGTGCCGATAAACAGCACAACAACACATTCTTTGTTATAGAAGAATTCGTTTTATTGACCACAACACTTTTTATACTTTTTACCGCTGCCGCAAGGACAGGGATCATTCCGACCGACTTTCGCGCTCTCGTCATTACGGATCGGCGTCGGCTTGGGTGGAGCTTGAGGTTGAGATTGTTGAGGCAAAGCACCGAAAGATTGTGTAGGAGCTGACGATAAACCGGAGGCCTCTTCATGAATTAAATTTTGGGGTAAAGAGCCAAAAACACCTTTTGGTCTTTTGGGAGGTAGCCCTGCGCCTTGTCCAGAACTGCCACCACCACCCGATGGCCCGAGAGGCTGTATTTTGAAAATGATTTCCGCGACTTCCTGATTAATGGAAGCATACATGTCCTGGAACATTTGAAAGCCTTCTTTTTTATACTCAATCAAAGGATTACGCTGGGCATAGGAACGCAACCCGATCCCCTCCTTTAATTGATCCATCGCGTACAGGTGGTCTTTCCATTTGGAATCAATCGTATGCATATACAACATCCGTTCCAGATGCCGCAAATGTTCGGCCCCGATCTGTTGCTCCTTAACGTCGTACAACGCTAATAATTCTTTATTAAGCAAATCAAAGATTTCATCCTGCGTCATATCTTTCATGCGTTCCTTATGACGGCTGATATCTAATTGAAAGTTTGTTTTCAGATAAACCTCTAATTCATCGATATCCCATTTCGTCTCTTCTTCTGTTCCGGAAAAGAGATGATCAACAATCGCGCCGTAAAGCGCGTCCCCTAAAGCTTCCTCATAAAGATGTTTGATATTATTACTTTCTAAAATCGCCAAACGCAGACGGTAAATAACTTCACGCTGCTTATTCATAACATCATCATATTCCAGAAGATGTTTACGAATTTCAAAGTTGTGCCCTTCCACCCGACGCTGTGCATTTTCCAACGCTTTGCTTAACCAAGGATGCTCAAGAACCTGTCCTTCTTCCATCCCCAGCTTATCCATCAATCCCATAATCCGGTCGGAAGCAAATAAACGCATCAAATCATCTTCCAACGATACAAAAAATTTGGAAGAACCCGGATCACCCTGACGTCCTTGACGACCGCGTAACTGATTATCAATCCGCCGGGATTCATGCCGCTCAGTCCCGATGACGTGAAGTCCGCCGACTTCGAGTACTTTTTTCTGTTCTTCTTTGGTTTGTTCTTTGAATTGGGCAATAAATTTTGCGGTGAGGTCTTCGACATTTTCCTGATTTTCATCTCCCTTGCTCTTTTGCTCGGCGAGATTCTTGGCCAGAAACTCAGCGTTTCCACCCAGAACAATATCCGTTCCACGACCAGCCATGTTCGTCGCGATTGTAACAGCTTTATACCGTCCGGCCTGGGCAATAATATTCGCTTCCTGCTCATGAAATTTCGCGTTGAGAACTTGATGAGGAATCCCTTTTTGTTTCAGCATACGGGATAACAACTCGGATTTTTCAATAGAAATCGTTCCCACCAGAACCGGCTGCCCCTGCTTATGACATTCTTCAATATCAGCTACAACCGCGTTAAATTTTTCACGAGTTGTTTTGTAGATACTATCCGGATAATTTTTGCGCTGAAGAATCTTATTCGTCGGAATAACAGCCACATCCAAATCATAAATCTGTTTAAACTCTGTCGCTTCAGTGTCGGCGGTTCCGGTCATCCCCGAAAGTTTTTCATACATGCGGAAATAATTCTGAAAGGTGATGGTCGCCAGCGTCTGATTTTCCCGCTCAATTTTTATTCCTTCTTTGGCTTCCACCGCCTGATGAAGACCATCGGACCAGCGGCGTCCGGGCATCAATCGTCCTGTAAATTCATCAACAATAACAACCTGTCCTTCGCGGATAACATAATCAACATCGATTTTGAAGAATTCCCGCGCGCGTAAAGCCTGTAAAATATGGTGACGATACTCAATCGTTTCCATATCATGAAGATTATCAATACCAAACATTTTGGCCGCGGTCTCTTCCCCTTGTTCGGTCATTGATATTGATTTATTTTTTTCGTCGGCTAAATAATCAAAACCTTCTGACAAATCTTCGCCTTTGTACTTGGCATCAACTTCGTCCTTTTCCGTAATGCGTCGCCCTTTTAATTTCTTCGCAATTTCATTCGCGCGGTAATAAGTGTCTGTAGATTTTTCGGCCGGGCCGGAGATAATCAGCGGTGTACGGGCCTCATCAATCAAAATACTGTCCACCTCATCAACAATCGCGAAATTATGCGGACGTTGCACCATATCTTCCCGATAATTCACCATGTTATCGCGCAGATAATCAAAGCCGAACTCATTGTTCGTTCCATAAGTAATATCACAGGCATAGGCCTTTTGCCGTTCCGAAGGAACCATATCATGTTGAATGTTTCCAACGCTCAGACCAAGAAAATAAAAAACCGGCCCCATCCATTCACTGTCCCGATGCGCAAGATAATCATTCACCGTTACAACGTGAACGCCTTCCCCGGTTAATCCATTAAGATATGCCGGCAAGGTCGCCATCAGCGTTTTACCTTCCCCGGTGGTCATCTCGGCGATGTTTCCGTTATGCAATACCATTCCGCCAATCATCTGCACATCATAGTGACGCATGTTTAAAACACGCTTGCCTGTTTCGCGCACAACAGCAAAGGCTTCGGGTAATATTTCATCCAGAATAGTCTTCTTAGTTTTCTTTAATTCTTCTTTGGCGGCATCCAGTTTGATATTAATACTTTCTTTTTCATCATAGTTAGTTGTCGCCCGGTATTGATCGCGAAGCTCCGTCACCTTTTGCTTGGCGTCTTTAACGACCGCGTCATATTTGGCACGGAATTCCCCAGTCTTGGCTTTCAGTTGATCGTCCGTTAGACGCTCCATGTCGGATTCCATACCGGCAATCCTGGCGACAATCGGACAAAATGTTTTTAAACGGTGGATGGATGGAAGTGGCAAATCTTCCGGCACGTGGACATGAATTTTCGGTTCCAATTTTTCAATCAGTTTTTGCGTACCGCTCGCGACAAATTTTCTGGCAACAAAATTTAACATAATAATATTCCTTAAATTTTAATCGTAACCCGGAAGCCCCGTGACCCAGAAACCCCGAGGCTCTTGGTCACTGGATAACCGGCGCTCTATATTTATTTTTTCTTTTGTTTTAAATAGGCTTCAATAAATAAGTCCAAATCACCGTCCATAACTTTCGCGACATTTCCTGTTTCCACATTTGTCCGGTGATCTTTCACCATAGAATACGGATGCATAACGTAAGAACGAATCTGACTTCCCCATTCGATCTTTTGTTTCTGCCCGTATTCTTTACTCATCTTCTCTTCTTGTTCCTGCTGCTTTAACTCAAACAGTTTAGCCTTTAACAATTTCATGGCTGTCTGTTTATTCTGCAATTGTGACCGCTCGTTTTGACACTGTACAACGATATTGGTCGGAATGTGTGTAATCCTGACGGCGGAATCGGTTGTATTTACACTCTGCCCTCCCGGGCCTGAAGAACGGTAAATATCGATCCGTAGGTCTTCCGGATTAATCTCCACATCCACATCGTCTTCGATTTCAGGAATAACATCAATGGAAGCGAATGACGTGTGCCGGCGCTTATTGGAATCAAAAGGAGAAATTCGAACCAGACGATGAACACCGCGCTCGGCCTTTAAATAACCGTAAGCCATATCACCTTCAATTGAAAGCGTGACATTTTTAATGCCCGCTTCTTCACCGTGCAATATGTCCAGCGTTGTCACCTGGCAATCATGTGTTTCCCCCCAGCGGATATACATTCTTAACAGCATACTCGCCCAATCACAAGATTCTGTTCCTCCCGCGCCGGCATTGATACTGAGAATCGCATTATTCCGGTCAAACGGGCCGGCCAGCATACTCTGCAATTCCACACGCTCCACATCCGTCGCGAGGTTATTTAATTCATCTTGTATTTGCTGTAAAAGATCGGGTTCGTCTTCCGAAAGTTCGGCCAGCTCTTTTAACTCTTTCAATTTAGCGGCCGTGCTATCGAAAGGCTCAACACATGACTTTAAATACTTTAATTCCTTCATCAGCTTGTTGGACTTCTCCTGATCATCCCAGAAGTCCGGCTGATTCATTACATTCTGAATGTTATCAATCTGTTCCTGCTTTTGCGGAAGGTCAAAGAAACCCCCTGAGTTGGTTCAGTTGATCTTCAATATGAGAAATCTGATCCGTTATATCATCTAACATAGATATCACTTTCTATAAGACAAATTAAAAAAGTCCAAGCTATAAAAGAAAGTATTATAACACAATACTAGGGAAGCACAATTCTTTATCAACCGGGATTTTGGGGGGAATCAGTCAAACCTGTTTTTGATCCCTTTAAGGGCGAGGTCGAATTCATCCTTGCTATCTGAGAGATAACGGGCCATTTCCGGATCCACCTGCTCGGCCTTGACCAATTTGACCAAAGATTGCTTAAATGATTGCATCCCAAAGAGATTCCCCTCATCAATATACTTCTGAATCTCCTTGATTTTCCCTTCCCGGATCAGGCGGGCAATGGTTGGGGTTACCACCATGGTCTCAAACGCGGGAACACGGCCGCTGCCGTCTTTCAGGGGTAAAAGCCGCAGGGAAATGGTTCCTTTCAGGATAACCGATAATTGCATACGGACCTCATCATGAAGGTGAGGTGGAAAGAAGTTCACAATACGCATCAATGCCTGTACCGCGTTAACTGCGTGTGATGTTGTCATAACAAAAGTCCCTAACTCCGTTGCGGTAATGGCCGCGCGCATGGTCCCTTCGTTACGGATGTTACCAATATAAATAATGTCCGGACTTTGCTGCGTAACGAAATTCAACGCCGTGGTATAAGACAAGACGTCCATACCTAATTCGCGCTGATTGATAATACTTTGCTGGTCCTCAAATAAAAACTCGATCGGATCTTCTATGGTTAAAATATGTTTGGAAGATTTGATGTTAATATATTCAATCATACTGGCGATCGTCGTGGATTTCCCGTTACCAGCCGGCCCGCACACCAGAAAAAGCCCTTTAGCTTCCTCACAGAACAGTTTACACAACTCAACCGGTAAATGAAGCTCTTCAAATGATTTGACATGGGTATGCACATGACGCGCGACAATGGCCGGTGTTCCCCGCTGTGTAAAGATATTAATACGGAAGCGCCCAACCCCCTCTTCCACATGAATAAAGTCAATATCCAGATAATCCAGAAATTTCTTTCGGCGTTGTTCGTCCCCCAAAAGATAGAGCGCGATCTGGTCAATCTCATCCCGGGACATGCGTTCATTACTGATTTTGGTCACAATACCATTAATGCGGGCGCGAGGAGTGGCATGAATACGCAAGAATAAGTCCGAGGCTTCCCGCTGAACCATGATTTGAAAAAGTTCTCTGATTTTCATAACATCCTCTTTTTGAAGTCAGTTAAAAATCTTGATTTCTGTTTCAATTATAACATATCCAGGCTGTCAAAAACCATTGAAAATGTTGGAATTATGGGAACACGTCCTAATCTTTGCGCAACCGGTCGAAAGCCTTTTTTCCCCGCAAAAGACGATGATAGGAAATCGCGAATCGGTGCGCTTCATCACGCGTGCGTTGCAGTAATTTTAATCCAAGAGAATCCAAAGACAGGCGCAAAGGATCACGTTTTTTGGGAAGATACACTTCCTCTTGTTTTTTAGCCAACGAGACTATCGGAATATCCACCTCCAGTTTCGCTAACTGTTCACACGCGGCTGATAACTGTCCTTTTCCCCCATCAATCACAATCAAATCCGGATAAGCTTTACCTTCCCGTTTCAAACGTTGATACCGACGGCGTACTATTTCCGCAATCATTTTAAAGTCATCAATTCCATCAACATCTTTGATTTTAAAACGGCGGTAATTATTTTTATCCGGCTTTCCATTTAAAAAGGACACCATCGATCCCACCGCCTGATTTCCCATAATGTTGGAAATATCAAATGTTTCAATGCGCTCCGGACGCCGCGGCAAGTTTAACGCCCGTTGCAATTGCTCTGCTTCTTTATAATAATTCACGTCTTTTGTTCCCGAGTATAAAGCACCGATGGCCTGTAACTGGTCCCGCACCTTGGCCGCCTCTTCATAACACCGTTCCTGAGAATATTGTTCCATTTCCCGACGAAGAGACTTATAAAGCGCGTCTTTCTTTCCTTCAAGAATCAGACGGACATTTTTAATGTTCTTTTTGTATTGCTTGTTATCCAATTCATAATGCGCCGGCGCATCCGACAATCCGATCTGATGGTCCAGCCGTTCCCGCTCCGGCGTTGATGTTCCCAAGCGGAAATAAAAAATCTTCCGGATAATCTTCAGCGCTTCCCGGATCAGACGAGGGTTCACATACGGGCCATAATAAGTATACTTCTTATTTTTTTGATGAGGCCGGTCAACGAGAATCCGCGGATATTTCTCATCGGTAATAACGATATAGGGATAACTCTTATCATCACGTAAATCAACATTAAACTTGGGATCATATTTCTTGATAAGGCTGGCTTCCAGAATCAACGCCTCGGCCTCAGATGCTGTTTCGATATAATCGATATCCACAATATTGGAAACTAAAATATCGGTCTTGGAAATCGGCGCGTTGGATTTTCGGAAGTAGGATTGAACGCGTTTGCGCAAAGAAACAGCTTTTCCGACGTAAATAACCTTCCCTTTGGCGTCTTTCATTAAATAAACGCCGCTGGTTAACGGTATGGCTTTAACAATATCTTTGATCGACATAGTGCTTCAATAACAATTGCAGTACACAAAAACAAGCAGTGCCGATAACAAATACAAACATCGCCATCTTATGCTTTTGTAATTGTCACTGTTGCTGCCTGTTTTTGAAATTTGTCACTATTTTTTTAGTATGTACTTTTTAAAATAATACCAGATTTTTAACGCCTGCGGAACCTTAAGACAATAACACAGAATACCGTACATAAAAAATCCAAGAAAGCCCATCACAAAAAGCTGAATCACTTCATGGGAAAATTGAAAGAATTCCCAGAAACAGAATTCAACAAAACCGACAATTCCCGCCGCCAAAGCCACTTTAAAGAAGTACGGCAATAAACCGGAATTCAATCCGCCCAATTTTTTCTCCATAATGTAAAACAAAATCAGGAAGTCAATGGTCCCGGCAATAGCACTGGCCAGCGCAATGCCGCCAATTTTTAAAGGATGCATTAAGAGAAGATTTAACGCTCCGTTCAAGATTAAACATACCGCCGCGACTTTTACCGGAGTTTTAGTATCCTGCAAAGCGTGAAACGCCGTCACCAATATCTTAATACCGCCAAAACTGAATAAACCGATCGCGTAGAATGCCAAAGCCCAGGCCGTAATCTCTGTTGAATACGCCCCGAACTCGCCCCGCTGAAACAAAACACGGACAATCGGAGTCGACATTAATAATAAGATCAACGTGGTCGGACACATAATAAAAAAGATATTCTCGATGGAAAACACAATCATCTTCTTGATGGAATCCATATCTTTTTTGTTTGCCAATTGTGATAAAGACGGCAACACGGCCGAAGCCAACGCCACACTAAACACACCCATCGGAAATTGAATAATACGGTTGGCATAATAAATGGCGGAAATTCCTCCCGCGCCGACAATAGAAGCCAAAGACGCGCACAAAGTATCAACCAAAACCGTTAGTTGATAAACACCACTGCCCATAATCCGCGGAATAAGAAGTTTTCCAATCTTCAGTGCGCCGGGATGATTCAATTTTCGCGGCATACTAAACTTCACTCCTGTTTTAAGCAACGGTCTAAATTGAACCAGTAACTGAAGAACTCCACCGATAATAACACCTATCGCCAGACCGATAACCGGCTCCTCCATATGACGCGCGGCAAACCAGGCACTGGCAATAATCGAAATGTTCAAGAGACACGGACTAAACGCCGGAACAACGAACGAACGAAATGTATAAAGTATCCCGAAACAGTACGCGGTCAGACCAATAAAAATCAAATAAGGGAACATCATTTTGGTCAGATGGATTGTCAGAGCCAGTTTTTCCGGATTGGCCATAAATCCGGGGGCGATCAGCTTGACAATGGTGGGGGCAAAGAAAAAGCCCACAACCGTAATCGTACTTAACAGGATCAGTGACAGGATAAAAATAAGGCTGACGAAACGCCAGAATTCCTCTTTTTTCTCATGTTCTCTGTATTCGGCGAAAACCGGTACCACAGCGGCATTTATGGCCCCTTCTCCCACCAAATCCCGGAATAAATTGGGGATTTTGAAGGCCACAAAAAAGGCATCCGCACGAAAACCGGTTCCCAGCAGTTTGGCCAGAATAACATCCCTCAAAAAGCCTAAAATACGGGAACTGAGCGTGCCCAGGGAAAGGACAGAGGTGGATCGGATGATAGATCTATGCGAATTATGGCCGGATTCGGCCCCCTTTTCCCCCTCCGGAGACGGATTTTTAGGGGAAAATTTATCTGTTGACATTAAAATTCCTTTTTGTTATATTAACTCCTCAATCCGGCCAGGGGAAAACCCGTGCCCGGATATCACTTGAAAGGAGCAAGTACAGTGCCACAAAGATATTCTGGTGTTAAAGAGTTACGTAAAAGCCAAAAAAGACGCCTGCACAATCTTGATATTAAAACAGATCTTAAGAAAACGATTAAGACGTTCGTTGTGTCTGTTGAAAATAACAAGAAAGATGAAGCTGCGTCTAATTTGAATACGGTTTATAAAAAATTGGATAAAGCTGCCAAACGTAATATCTTAACAAAAAATACAGCGTCTCGCCGTAAAGCTAAATTCAGCCGGATTTTAGCGAAGCTAGCTTAACGATTAATATTTCCAAACTATGTTCCGGTCTCGTTCGTGACCGTTTAATATTTAAATCGGCCTCCTGCAATGCCAGGAGGCCTTTTTTAAATTGCGCGGGACTTAATCGTTCTCTTGACTTTCCCCAAAACCACACTAAACCTCCCAAAATCTGTAACGGATGACTTCCTTCTTCCAATAATTGTGTCAGCATTTTTAACGCCTCGGCCGGACTACGCAGCATAATCTTGGTCATATCAAATACATTGGCTTTTTCATGCACAGCAAAACGGACAACCTTCGCTTTATCTGTGACTTTCTTCATAAACGCGCTGCGGCCATCAACCTGATTCGCGTCTAAAATCAAATCAATACAACTCTCTTCTTTATCAATAAATTCCAGAATCAGGTCTTTATTTTGAGGACTGAGTTTTTCGATGTCACGTAAAACGACTAGTCGTTTAGACGCAACGGCAGGTAAGGCGATTAAACTTTTCTTGAGGTCCTCGGCACTAAGCCGATTGGCATGAAGAAGATCAAAGTCAAACTTGAAAGCATCATTGGTTTGAAGAATCTTACTTTTCAGTTCGGCAATCTTCTGATCTTTGGCTAAATTATCGTCACCGAGAAAAAGATAAATCATGACAATTACCAGTCTTCGATAGTCCGTTCAACAATACGCCGCGCCAAATCCTCCACGGCTTCCTGCAAGGCCGATTCTTCGGTAGTTGCCTGCGCTCCGGTAATAAAATAAGTCGCTTCCCCGACAAAACTCGTTTCCGTCCACATCACCTCTTGGGTCCGCGCGTCGTACATTTTTAACGATACAATAATATGAACGCGGTATTCCTGAACATCGTCGTTATCTGTGTAACGTAGAGCGCCCCGGTCATAACCTGTCAACTCTCCTCTGAGAATGAGATCTGCCTGATTTTCATCGGTAACTCTAAGATTTCCATCGAAAAGAAAACGTTCAATGATTTGATTACGCACATCCACTTCTAAAAGCGGAAAATAAAGGTTACGGCGGCTTTCCGTGGAAAAATCAATGTTGTTCTTGAATTCCGAAACATAGATCGTTTTAAGATTGCTGGGCAGGGCACTTCCGGTGGTATATCCGCAGCTTACAAGAGACATACCGGAAAATAATAATGTAAAATAGAGTAACAGTTTCTTCATATTAATTGGCTTTATTCGCTAATTCCTGGATTTTGACTAAGGCTTTTCTTCCCCAGGACGTGTTTCCATACTCATCGACCACCTGCTGATAATAAATCTTGGCAGCGGAGTACTGCTTTCGTTTTTCATAATAACGGCCGACCAGGAATTTATTCTCCGCCTCTTTCTCGCGAAGATCTAAGATCTGATCCTTTGCGCTTTTTGAAAGTTCCGCGTCAGGATAGACTTCAACAAATTCTTTAAACTCTTTAACCGCCGACTGCGTAATTCTTTGATCATACTGTGCTGTGGTTGAACGTTTTGAATCGGCAATCGCAATTTGGTATTTGGCCGCTTTAATCCATTCGCTGTCAGGGTAATCATTAATGACCTTCTCAAATTCGTCGCGGGCTTCCGGGTACAACCCTTTTTCCATAAGATATAAACCGATTTTGTATTGAGACGGAGCGGCATATTTTCCGTAAGGCGCGTTTTTGATCACCTGACGGAAAATTTTAATCAAGTCATAATTAGCGCCTGACACCGCGTCAATAAATTTATTCCGCTGATCCAGACCTTCTAGAATGGCTTCACCGATTTCATATTGAAGACGGATAATTTCTGTGGAGCGGTCACTGAATGGGTACTTATCAATGACAACCTGGTATTCTTTAAATGCTTCGTAAAGATTACTCTGATCAAAAGCAATTTTACCGATGTAATACTGCGCCTCCGGTGCCTGCCGCGCTTTGGGATAATGCTTGATTAACTTCTGTAACTCACGCACCGCTTCCTTATACTGTTTGGCTTCGTAGAACCCGAGGGCAAACTCCAACTGTTCCTGAGGG
>JAGQKQ010000089.1 GCA_020430005.1 Candidatus Omnitrophota bacterium | reverse complement strand
GTGCCTACGCTTTTCACACCACCTTCGGCAAAAAGAGTCAGCGTCGGGAAGAATGCAGCCTGAGCTACCCCGATATCCGCATTCGCTTTTTCTACCAAGCGCTCCGCTTCCGCGATATCCGGACGCCTTTCCAATAATTGGGAAGGGATTCCCATAGGTATAACAGGTGTAATAATGTCCATCGCCTGTGATTCAACCTCAAATTCAGATGGTAACTGACCGCACAACACCGCTAGGGCATTTTCTAATTCTTTACGGCGGCGGATAATATCTACCCGGTCAGCCTGCGCTTCAGCCAAAACCGATTTCGCAAGGTTTAAATTCAATTCACTGGTTATTCCGCCTTTTACACGTTCGGTCACCACCTTGACGGCGTATTCACGCAGGACAATCGTTTCATCAATGATGGCAATTTCTTTATCCAGTTCGCGCAGTAGAAAATAATTCTGGGCGATATCCGCGTTTAAAGTCAGCATGACGGCGTAATATTCAGCCAAGGTCGCCTCGGCTTTCGCGTGTCCAGCTTCAAATTTCCGGCGAAGACGCCCCCATAAATCAATCTCATAAGTTAAATCAAACGGGACAGTATAGTTTTCCGAAATAAAACTGCTGGCGCTGGCCGAGGTCGATGTAAAACTATTGGCTGTTGTCCGTGTGCGACGGAATTCCGGATCAGAACCAACGGCCGGAAAAAATTCTCCCCGGTCAATCCGGGCAATAGCTCTGGCCTCTTCCACACTGGCCATCGCGCTTTTAAGATTATGATTATGCGCAAGCGCCAATTCCTGCATCCCGTTCAATGTTTCATCATCGAAAACTTCCCACCACTTTCCTTTTGGAATATGATCTTGGGGTGAAGCGACTTTCCAATCCGGAAGCTCTTCCGCCATAGTCCATGCTGAAGGCAATTGAACACTGGGCCGTTCATAATTTTTTCCAACGACAGAACATCCACTCAATAAAGATGTCCCTAACATTGTGATAACTAATATTCCCGCCGTCATATTTTTCGTGACGGGATTATCCTTCTTTTTCCGGTTTAAAAGCACATAGACTGCCGGAACAACGAATAATGTTAAAAATGTTCCTACGGCCAATCCTCCAACGGCGGCCATCCCCAACGGACGGCGGCTTTCCGCACCGGCACCGAATCCGATCGCAATAGGTAAAATCCCGGCGATTGTGGAAAAAGCCGTCATTAAAATCGGACGGAAACGTTTATCTCCGGCGGCTATCATCGCCTCCAGCGCGTCTTCTCCTTTTTCCATTTCACGATTGGCAAAGTCGACCAGCAAAATTCCGTTCTTTGTCACAATTCCAATCAGCATAAT
The DNA here is from genome assembly GCA_020430005.1 of Candidatus Omnitrophota bacterium. Taxonomy (GTDB): domain Bacteria; phylum Omnitrophota; class Gorgyraeia; order Zapsychrales; family Zapsychraceae; genus JAGQKQ01. Next base: position 5,935 of record JAGQKQ010000089.1, on the reverse strand, counting down.
CATACCGATCTGGCTGAAAAGATTAATTCCCATGGCCGGAATTCTCGGTAAGAACGACATTCCTCCCGCGGCCAGATGGTCCACTTGCGCAAACAGCCATAGCGTGCCTAAGGCACCGAAAAGCGCCAATGGTAAGGTGGACATAATAACCAGCGGATCTTTCAAACTTTCAAACTGTGCAGCCAACACCATATACACAATAAGAATGGCCAGCAACATGACATACAATGTTTCCCGTCCTGATTCCTGTAAATCGGCGGCTTCCCCATCCCATTCATAACGCAGTCCGGGAATATTACTGTCTTTAAGCAACGCTTCCGTTTTTTCAATCGCCGTTCCTAAAGGAATATCAATGGGCGTCGCTTCAATCGTTGCTGAACGCAAGCGATTAAAGTGATTGATGGAACTCGGCCCTCCACCCGTTTCGTATTCAATAACATTCATCAACTGGATCAAAGAACCTTCAGAATTACGAATATAAACACTTTCCAAATCCGACGGAGATAAGCGTGATTCCCGTTCAAGCTGAACAATAACGTCATATTCTTTTCCACCCAGATTTAATTTGGCCAAATCCAGACCACCAAACATAATTTGTAAGACCCGGGAAATATCCTGAACGGAAACGCCTAAAACAGATGCCCGATCACGGTTAATCTGAATACGCAGTTCCGGTTTATTCAACTCAAACGTTGAACGGACATTTAGTAGAAAGCCTTGTTGCCTTAAGGTATTACTGAATTCCTGCGCGATACGGTTTAATTCATTTAAATCCTGATGCTGAAGAACCAGCTGGAATGGTTGAGTAAATCCCCGTCCAATCGCTTTTGGGATAATTGGAATCACAAAGGCCCCTTCAATCGTTCCAAAAAATTGTCCCCCCAAACCTGTCGGTCCGCCAACAATATCACGCACATGACGGTTACGTTTTTCTTTAAGACGGATAAAGGATAATCCCTGCGCGGCCTGCCCCGGACCACCACGGGCCAAAGCGACCGCCGTAAAGAATCCATTCACTTCCGGCGTGGAACTGATGATGTCTTCCATTTTACGCACCATGCGGTTTGTATATTCCGCTGTCGATCCTTCCGGCGCGATGGCAATACAAAATAATCGTCCTTTATCTTCTTCCGGTAAGAATTCACTCTCCAAATGAGAGTAGAAAAACCACGATCCGATAATAACAACACCGCAAATCGCGAAGATAACGATCATATGTTTTAATGTCCATCTTAAAATACGCTGATAAAGTTCTTTTTGTTTGTTCAGCCATTTTTCGAAGGAAAGAAAAATACTATGCTTGCCGTTTTCATCATGCTCCTTCAAAAATCGGGAACAAATCATCGGGGCTAATGTCAACGCGACAAAGGTTGATACAACCACACTAAAGGAAATGGCCACCGCAAATTCAATAAATAAACGCCCGGTATCACTGGTTTGAAAGGCCATCGGTAAAAATACCGCCACCAAAACCACCGTCGTGGCGATAACAGCAAACCCGATTTCTTTCATTCCCAAGAAAGACGCCTTCATCGGGGCCATACCATCTTCAATATGCCGATGAATATTTTCCAGAACAACAATCGCGTCGTCAACAACCAGTCCGATCGCCAAAACAAACGCCAGCATCGTGACAATATTAATGGAGTAACCTAAAAGATAAAGAATCCCAAACGTGGCAATAATAGAAACAGGAATCGTAATACTTGGAACAAAGGTCGCCCGTCCGTTATGAAGAAAAACATAAATAACAAAAACAACCAGGAAGAAGGCGAGTCCTAATGTAATCCAGACTTCTTTAATGGATTTCTCAATATAAATGGATTCATCGTATGGGACGTTGTAACTAATCCCTTCCGGAATTAAGGGCGCGATACGATCCAGCTCCGCTTTAATGCCTTTGGCCACATCAATGATATTCGCTTTGGACTGTTTAATAACACCAATCCCGACGGCCGGCTTTCCATTATAACGGGCGACGGAACGCTCGTCTTCTACACCGATTTCCGCCCGGCCGATTTCTTTTAAACGGACAAGATCATCGCCGTCACGGCTGATGACAAGATCATTATATTCTTCCGGAGATTTTAGTTGGCCCCGTGTTTCAATGGACAATTCTCGCTGCCAGCTTTCAATACGTCCGCTAGGCAACTCCACACTTTGTTCCCGCAGCGCGCGTTCCACATCAAGCACAGTAATTCCGCGAGCCGCCATCTGTTCGGAATTTAAACGGATACGGATAGCAAAACGTTTTGATCCTCCCAAAATGACAGAGCTTACACCCGGAACAGTTTGTAAACGGTCTTTAAATAAATTTTCCGCAATGGTTGTTAATTCCAGCGTAGAGAAACGTTCGCTGTACAGAGCAACCCAAAGGGAAGGATTGGCATCGGCATCCTGTTTGGAAACGATCGGCTCTTCAATATCATCAGGTAAACGGCCTCGAACACGGGCCACACGGTCGCGGACATCCTGAGCGGCGACATCCACATCTTCAGTAAGGTCAAACTCAATGGTAATAGAACTTAATTGTTCGCGGCTTTCACTGGTAAGTTTTTTAATTCCTTCGACACTGCTTAAGGCGTCTTCCAGCGGTTCGGTAATCTGTGTTTCGATAACGCCGGCGCTGGCTCCGGGATACACCGTTTGCACATTGACAATCGGCGGATCAATGTCCGGTAACTCACGAACCGGCAGACGCATAAGACCAATAACACCAAATAGCACCAATAACAAACTCATCATCGATGCTAAAACAGGACGTTGAATACTAATCTCAGATAATTTCATAGACTTTTCTCTCGGAAGGATCTTCAAAGCGGACATTTACTGGAGAACCCGGCCCTATTTTCTGATACCCTTCAGTCACAACCGTTTCTTCCACACTTAAACCTTCATCAATGACAACCATACCATCAAAACGTTTACCGACTTTTACAGGACGGATTTGCACCGCCTGATCTTCACCGACAACATAAACCAGAACTTCGTCACCCTTAATAATCAAAGCCGTTTCAGGAATAACCAAAGCCCCTTTCTTCACATCAAAAACCAGATCAACATTAGCGAACATACCTTCTAACAAAATTCCATCAGGATTATCAACATAGGCTTTGACCAAAATGGTTCGTGTTTTTTCGGAAACCTTGCGGTCAACAAAATACACTTTTCCCTGAAACTCACGATCTTTAAAGGCCGCAAAATTCATTGTGATCAGCTGCCCGACTTTAACATCGTTTAAATATCGTTCCGGAACATTGAATTTGATTTTCATGGGATTCTGGTTAAACAAAAAACTTAACAGCTTTCCCTGTGTAGTAAACTGACCCTCACTTACCAGACGCTCTCCCATTACACCATCAAAAGGCGCTTTAATGGTTGCATCATTTAACTGTTCCTGCGCAAAAATTTTGGCCGCCCGCGCCGATTCCAGCGTGGCGACAGTTTGATCATACTCCTGTTGGGAAACCGCTTTGGACTTAACCAGATTTTCGTAACGCTGAGCCGTTGTTTCGGCCAACTTTAAATCCGCGACGGCTTGATCATAGGCCGTCTGCAATTTGTTACGATCAATTTCAAATAATACATCGCCTTTTCTTACTGCCTGGCCTTCTTCACAAAGAATACGCTCAATCGTTCCATTAACCTCTGTAATAATATCAATAGATTCATTGGCTTCCAATGTTCCAACAACAGAAATTTTATCTTCAACATCTCTGGCTTCGGTCTTGAAGCCAACGACATTCGTTGACATTCCCGGCGGCGGCCCCGCATTTTCTTCTTTTTTGGAACACCCAATCGCTGCCAAAGTCATAACAGCCATAACGATCAAAATATGATTTCGTAAATATCTCCGCTTCACGATACTCCTCCCTTAACTGACGATAATTTATTCACAAGTTTTTCAATAATATCAAGATATGTTTTCCGTTCCTCAGCTGATAAGCGCTGGAACAATTGAACAATTCCTTCTTTTTTCTGCAGATAAACTTCATCCAGAATTTCATGCCCTTTTTTCGTGATAGACACAAAAACCGTACGGCGGTCTTCTTTTCCACGATGGCGACTGGCTAAACCATGATTTACCAACCGGTCGATCATCGCTGTAGCCGATGAAAACGATGTCTGAATGGATGCAATCAGTTCGTTCATCTTCCATTCTTTACGGTGAGACAGGTGCTCCAGCACCAAAAACTGCTGACAGGTGATCTTTCCCGATGTGACATAATTATTCTCATAGCGGGAAATTTCCTGCATTAACTGCGGAAGAAGCTCTACCAGACGGTCACCAAATTGTTGCGGTCCAAGTCCCATGCATATTCCTTATTTATTTCGACTATCGAAATATTCTATCTACGAAATATACACGATCAGACTTTCCCCGTCAAGACCAAACTGAAAAATTGCTGGAAAAGGGCAAAAAAACGCAGATTTTACAACTTTTTGAAAACAAAGAAAAGATAGACCAAAAGAGGAAGAAATATAGCAGCACCGATAATAAGCGCCAGACACAGCATAAAAAGCGTTTTTTCCGGAGCCGTATGGCTTAATAAGGAAAGGGTTGTTCCGTTGGCATAAAAAATAACATCAGGAAATATGACGGCCAGCCAGGCGCCGACCACCATCAACAGCTGAAAACCGGTCAATATTCTTAACCGCCAGGCCCGGCTAATGTCGAATAGCTTCCACAATACAATATGGGACGCTGTCGCCAGAATCATAGCCGTTAAGGCCGCAGGATGCTCCAAAAACCGTTGTCCCAAAGATAAACCGCTCATCTCTCCGATCAGAAAAACACACCCTCCGGAAATAACCATAATAATATGCGAAAGCTTGGCCCGTTTGATATAACTTTCACGAAACGGCCCAATACCCTTTTCTCCCACCATAAAGATACCGGAAACAAAAGTAAAAATACTTAGCACAAAGATACCGACCGTGAAAGAAAACACATTAAACCACGGGGCAATATAAGAAGCATAATAATTAGATGATGCCGTTGGAATACGGCCCAGCATTAAAGCGCCGATCATAATTCCAAACATAATGGGCGTTAAAAGACTGGAAATGGAAAAAACCAAAGAATAATATCTTCGCGGACTTCCCTCAACCGTATCATAATGTTGAAATGTAAACGCACATCCGCGTAAAATGATTCCAATCAGCATGAGGGTCATGGGAATGTGCAAGTGAATCGAGATTTCAGAATAAACTTTGGGAAACCCGACAAACAAAATAACAATCACAATGATTAACCACATGTGGTTAGCTTCCCAAACCGGGCCCATCGCTTCTTTTACAAGCTCCTCATGCTCTCTTTTTTTCTTGGTAATCATAAATAATTCATGAACCCCGACACCAAAATCAGCTCCACCCAGCAGACAATAAAGATAAATGGATAACCCAAGGAAAAACAAAACAATCCATTCCATTAGCTCACCTCTTTCGATACGGCTTTAAACTGGCGGATCATCAACCAAGTCACCACAATGGCTAAAAATAAATAAACTGTTGTTGTTAAAATAAACGGATAAACTAGTCCCGGCATCGGTGTTAATGAATCGGCTGTTTTGAGAATCCCGTATAAAATCCATGGCTGACGACCGACTTCTGTCACGACCCAACCGGCTTCAACGGCGAGAAATCCTAAAGGTGCCGCAATGACCAAAAGCTTTAACAATAAAGGAGAAAATACCTCTTCCTTAATAAGGAATCGTCGAATGAGAAAATAAACGCTGATTAACATGAGAAACATCCCGATACCGACCATAATTTGAAACGCATAGTGCACAATGGCCACCGGGGGTTGGATGTCATCAGGAATTTGATCTAAACCAATCACCTCTTTTTTAAAATCACCATGGGCCAAAAAACTTAACAGACCGGGAATTTCCAGCGCGTAATCCACACGCCCTTCTTGTTCGTTAGGAACTCC
>JAGQKQ010000088.1 GCA_020430005.1 Candidatus Omnitrophota bacterium | reverse complement strand
AAAGCGCTTTGGTCCCGCAGGCAGAACAAGCGTTTGATGCCACGCAGATCAGTTTTGAAACAGGCACCGTCAGTTTTCTCGATTGGCTCGATACGGAAAGAACGTATTTACAAACACGACTGGCTTATTACAAAGCCATTACCGATTACAATAAATCCATTGCCTTTCTGGAAAGGGTTATAGGAGGAAGTTTACAAGGAGAACACCATGAGGAATAAATTATTTTTCTTATGCACACTTGCCATTGCGGTATTTCTTTTCACAAATACCAATGTATTTGGTGAAAATATTAAAGTTGGTAACACCACGCAGGATGAACATCAAATGTCCGATGAGCATAATGGAAGTCATGCTGATCACCAGGATCATCTTATGCCTGTTTCGGGTGAAACCGGTGAAATCAGTTATTACACGTGTGGTATGCACCCCAGTGTTAGGGTGTCTGTTGAGAGTTATAACAATGGAGATACAAATTGTCCGATATGTTTTATGCCGTTAACCCCGGTTAAAAAAGGCGGTACATCTTCAGGGGGGTTAGGGGAAGATGTTATCAGTCAGGTGGAAATTAAAATGGGGGAATTAAAATTGGCGGGGGTGCAAACGGAGCATGTTGTGAAACAGGCGCTTTATAAAGAAATCCGGGCGGTGGGACGAGTGGCGTATGATCCGCAATTGGCTATTGCCCAGGACGAATTTATTTCCGCTGCGCGCTCTTATGAAAAGGCCAAGACGGGACAAATTCCCGAAATTATTGAGCGGGCGGAATCGCTGATTGAATCTTCAAAAAGAAAACTCCGTTTATTAGGTCTCAATGATGAGCAGATACAAGAATTGGAGCGGACGAAAGAAGTACAGACAAGTCTGATTCTTCCCGGTGAGAAAATGTGGATTTATGGGGATGTTTATGAATATGAATTGAACTGGATTAAAGAAGGGTCGCATATTATCGCGAGGCCGGTTGGTTTGGCAGGAAAAGAGTTTTATGGAGAGATTGTGTCGATTAATCCCGTTGTTGACCCTCAAACCCGTTCATTACGGTTTCGGGCGATGGTTGATAATCCCAATCAGGAGTTGAAACCGGAAATGTATGTTGATGTGGAGATTATGAGCCAGTACACCGACACGCGGGGAAACACGGATGTTCTATCGATTCCCAAAAGCGCGGTGCTGGATACGGGCCGAAGAAAAATTGTTTGGGTTGATATGGGTAACGGACGGTTTGAAGGACGAAGGGTTGAAATCGGCCCCGAGGCGATCAATCATTCGGATAATCCCAAACGATATTATCCTGTTATTAAAGGGCTACGCGAAGGGGAAAAAGTTGTCACAAAAGGAAATTTTCTAATCGATTCCCAAAGTCAAATAACCGGTGTGGCGGCGTCAGCTTACGGTGGATCATTGGGTGAAGAAAATAAAGCTGAACCTAAAGGTTCTCCGGCAGGACATGTGCACTAGGGAGAAAATATGATTAACAAAATTATAGAAGGATGTTTAAAAAACAGATTTTTGGTTGTTGCGTCCTTTGTGCTGATAATTTTCCTCGGGATTTTCTCGATGAAGAAAACTCCTGTCGACGCCATTCCCGACATTGGTGAGCTGCAGGTTATTGTTTACGCCGACTGGCCCGGACGAAGTCCGCAGGACATCGAAGATCAGGTGATTTATCCATTAACGACAGGTTTGATGGGGACCCCTAAAGTAAAAGTCGTACGTTCTTCATCCGGATTTGGATTTGGACTCGTCAATATGATCTTTGAGCAGGGAACGGATTATTATTGGGCAAGAACACGGGTATTGGAACGTTTGGACTTTGCTAAAAAAGATATTCCACAAGACGCGGTTGTTACCCTTGGCCCGGATGCCACAGCCTTGGGGCAGATATTATGGTACACCGTTGAGGGTAAAAATTACACGTTGGAAGAATTACGTTCTATTCAGGATTGGTATGTCCGTTATCAATTAACAAGTGTATCGGGTGTTTCGGAGGTTGCCAGTGTCGGCGGTTATGTTAAACAGTATCAAGTGGATGTTGATCCCAATAAACTTTTTGCTTATGAAATAAGTCTGCTCCATGTGATGGAAGCCATAAAGATGTCCAATATTGATGTTGGCGCAAAGGTGTTTGAAGAAGGCGGCGTTGAATATGTCGTGCGCGGGCTTGGTTTTATTAAAACAATTAAAGACATTGAAAATATTGTTGTCGGGGTGCATGAAGGAACACCGATTACGATCAAGGATATTGGAAGTGTTGTTTTGGGCCCGGACTTTCGCAGAAGTGTTTTGGATAAGGAAGGCCGGGAGGTGACCGGCGGTGTTGTGGTCATGCGCTTCGGAGAAAATCCCCTAAAGGTTATTGAGAGAGTTAAGCAGAAAATAGAAGAAATTTCTGTCGGTCTTCCTGAGGGCGTGAAGATAGTGCCATTTTATGATCGGACAGGGTTAATTAAAAGATCACTCCATACATTAAACAGTGCGCTTACGCAGGAAATCATCATTACGATTTTTGTTATTTTGGTATTCTTACTTCATTTTCGCGGGAGTGTTGTAATATCGATGGTTTTACCTGTCGGTGTGTTGATCGCGTTTATCTTTATGAAATTGTTCAGGGTCGATGCCAATATTATGTCTTTAGGCGGTATTGCGATTGCCATCGGTGTCATGGTTGATTCGGGCTGCGTGATTGTAGAAAATGTTTATAGCAAGCTGGTTGAACGCAGAAAAGAAAGAGGTGTCGAGCAATTGACACCGGAGGATCGATTGGATGTGTGTATTCAATCATCGCAAGAAGTCGGGCGCCCTGTGTTATTTGCTTTGTTGACGACGATTGTGGGATTCATCCCGGTTTTTGTATTAACGGGACAGGCGGGAAAATTATTTTCTCCGCTGGCCTATACCAAAACCTTTGCGATGATCGGTGCCGCTATTATAGCCCTGACGTTGTTACCGACATTGTGTTATTACCTTCTTCGGGGAAAGCTGAGACCCGTAGAAGAAAATAAGACAGCGCAGTTTCTAAGGAAATATTATCAGCCGTTTCTGGAACGTTCGCTAAGCCGAAAAAAGATTGTCATCATTGTATCGATTGTTGTATTGGTTTTAGGTTTGGGGGTCGGTTCTATTATGAAACAGGAATTTATGCCGCCGCTTAATGAAGGAGATTTATTATTTATGCCGGTTCTTTTGCCGGGAGCGTCGTTAACACAGGTCCACGAGATTATGAGTAAACAAAATATTATTATCAAAAAAGAGTTTCCTGAAGTCGAACGGGTTGTTGGTAAATTGGGACGGGCGGAAACAGCGACCGATCCCGCACCGGTGACGATGGTCGAAACCATCGTCAATCTCAAAGACAAAAAATATTGGCGAAAGGGGATGACCCGCGAGAAACTGATCGGAGAAATCCAGGCAAAGACTAAAATGCCCGGCGTCAGTCCTATTATGACGCAGCCGATCCGTAACAGGATTGATATGCTGGCAACAGGAATCCAGACGCCTGTCGGCATCAAAGTTTTTGGTCCGGATTTAAAAGAGATTGAGAAAATCGGGATTCAGCTTGAGGGAATTGTGAGTAAAGTCGATGGAGCTGTTACACCGTACGCAGAACGTGTTGGCGGTCGTCCTTATTTTGAAATGGAAATTAACCGGGAAGAAGCGGCCCGATACGGTATTCATGTTCAAGACATTCAAGATCTCGTAATGAGCGGGGTGGGTGGAATGAATATTACCACAACGGTGGAAGGCCGGGAGCGTTATCCTGTGCGTGTCCGTTATATGCGGGAACTTCGTGATAATCCGGAAGCGCTGAAGCGTATTTTTGTGCCGACGCGTTGGAAGTGGGCCAAAGGGCCCAAGCCCGCTCAGATTCCATTGGCCCAGCTTGTGGAATTTAAGAAAGTGCCGGGACCTTCCATGATTCTTTCAGAAAATACGATGCCCTATGCCCGCGTATTTGTCGGCGTGGATCAAAGTAAAGTGGGGTTGGTGGATTTTGTGGAGAACGCGAAGGGCGCGGTTAAGAAAGCCATCAATGAAGAAAGGCTTAAAATGCCACCGGGCTATTTCATTAATTGGTCGGGACAATTTGAGTCTGAAATGGAATCCCGCAAACGTTTAATTCCATCGATGATGATCGCCCTGATGGTTATTTTGATTCTTTTATACATAGCCTTTAAAGATTTTAAGGTTTTGGGAATTCTCACGGCTGTTTTGCCAATATCATTAACGGGCGGAATTATTTTACTGTTCATGTTAAACTTCCGCTTTTCAACCGCGGTATGGGTTGGCTTTATCGCTTTGTTTGGTGTGGCGACAGATAACGCGGTTGTTCTGTTGTCGACGCTGGAAAATCTGTTTAAGGAGCGGTTACCCAAAACAGTTGAAGAGATAAGAAAAACGGTTGTTGATGCGGGTTTAATGAGGGTAAGGCCGGCCATGATGACAACCATGACAACAATTATAGCGCTATTGCCTGTTATGTTTTCCAGCGGAACAGGTTCAGAGATTATGAAGCCGATGGCCGCGCCGACGGTAGGAGGGCTAATTACGGCGACATTGGCAAATTTAATTCTAGTGCCGGTTTTATATAGTTGGGTTAAGGAAAGAGAACTAAAAAAGGAGAAGATAAAATGAAATCAAAGTTAATTGTTTTTGGGTTAGGAGTTTTACTAATATCTTCCGGTTATGCTTTTGCTTCCGAAGGGCACGAGCACAGCGAACATAAAGGTTCGATGATGGAAGAGCATGGAATGATGGAGCATGAGCATGAAGGGGATGCGGATGAATCAGAGGCCATTGAAGTCGGTAATAAAATCTGTCCGGTCAGCGGAGAAGAGATTGGCGAGGATATGGGCGACCCGTATCAAATCGAATATGATGGAAAAATTTACAATCTTTGCTGTTCCATGTGCGCTAAAGATTTCCAGAAGGATCCGGAAAAGTTTATAAAGAAAATAAACGAAGAGTTAGAGTTAGAGAATGCAGAGCATGATCATAATCATGAAGATCATGACCATTAATTAAAGAAAAGGAATTATGAGAAAATCCGTTTTAATTACCTTAGCCATGGCCGTTGTGTTGTTTCTTTATGGATTCTTTATGTCTAATCCAGGACATGATCATGCCGGTCATGATAGTCATCCGCATGAGCATACGCATTAAGTTTCCAGAGTGGAAAGGAGATAATGATGCTTGAATTGTTAGAGCCTCTGCATCCCAAAATGGTTCATTTTCCAGTCGCGTTATTCATAACGGCATTAATTCTGGAAGTGCTGAGTTTTATTAACAAAAAAGATGTCTGGCATAAAAGCGCGCTTATTCTTTATGTGTTGGCCGCTCTTATGACACCTCTTGTGGTTCGTACTGGTATGTGGGAAGTAGAAAGAATAGGCCTTAGCCATCCAATTTTGGATTCCCATCGGTTGTTTGCGCTATGGACAATGTGGGTTTCGTTGATGTCATTGCCTTTGCTCTATTTGCTTTATAAAGAAAAACAGAAATGGTTAAAACCGATTTTTGTTTGCCTAATCATTGCGGTAGCTGTCTTGGTAACCTTAGCTGGACATTATGGGGGGACAATGGTCTATGAATACGGTGTCGGAGCAGGGGCTTTTTAAAGGGAAAACCGATTATTTAATTGTATAATTTTACAGTAAATTTATACATCATTAGCTAAGGAGAAGAAGAACATGAAAGGTAAAATATTTTTAATTTGCCTGTGCGTCTGCAGTTTTGCTTTGGCGGTTCACGCCGAAACACCAGCTGTATCCGAAGAGAAGGAAGCGGCACAGGAAAACAGCATTGCCGTTCCCATTAATCCCCAATCGCAGATGATCTCAACAAAAACCAAAGTCGAAGGAATTGACGAAGAAATTGAGCTTGTTACCGATGTATCGGATATTTTTAAAGGCAAGGACCTTTCGGCCATTCAAGTCATGCGCGCGAAACTTCTTAAAGCCGAGTCCGGCGCGCTGGAGTTTGAAATAAAGAACGGTTCGTTAAAAGGGAAAAAACTGGCTTGCCAGCTTTCCCGTAATACCAAAGGTATTACCTACGGCTATGCCAATGATGATGAGATGTTTGCTGCTGTGATGGCGGGGAATCTCAACCTGCTGTCCAGAAGGGACGCGGACGACAAGCTGGCTACGCATATCGGCAAAGAGATTAAGGTTGGTTTCAGCGAGGATCAGTGTACCTATTTTGAATTTATCGAGAGCGAATGAGAAATCGGGTACGTTACACGTCCCCCTGTTATAAAAGGATTATAATGGATATAAACTTCTGGATTCAAAAATGGGAAAACAACGATATTGCGTTTCATGAAAGCAAACCCAATCCGGCATTGGTTCAATATTTTAGCGGGCTTGGTTTAGCCAAAGGCTGTCGTGTGTTTCTGCCGTTGTGCGGAAAAACGCTTGATATGGCCTGGCTGCTTTCCCAAGGTTATCAGGTTGTCGGAGCCGAACTCAGCCGGATGGCGATTGAACAATTATTCGCGGAATTGAAAATCAAACCGGAAATATCAGAACGAGGGGAGGTTGTTCATTACCGCGCGAAAGACATCGACATTTTTGTGGGTAATATTTTTGATGTATCGAAGAAAACGCTGGGTCCGGCTGACGCTATTTATGACAGAGCCGCGTTAGTAGCCTTACCGGAAACGATGCGCCATGAATATACGGCACACATTATGGAGATCACGGACGCCGCACCGCAGTTATTGCTCAGCTATGAGTATGATCAATCCCTGATGGAAGGCCCGCCTTTTTCCGTTACGAATGAGGAAGTCAAATGCCATTACGGCAAAAGTTATGACGTAAAGCTTATGGATAGTATCGACATTCCGGGCGGGTTGAAGGGAAAATGTCCGGCTAAAGAACATATCTGGTTGTTAAGCCATCTGTAATTTAGGGATTTAAGAATCATATCCTCCCCCTCATTGCTTGTCTTTTTCTAAAAAGTTAAAAAAAATATTTAATTAATCTTGAATAATTTTCTAATTATGGATAAAATGTTCCATAATAGAATTTTTTAGGAGAAAAGTTGCGATGTTTAAAGTATATTCCAAAGGTTGCGAGTATGTTCTCAGGGCGCTGACACGATTGCCGGTTGATCATTATCAAGAGCCTTTTTTGGCCAAAGACTTATGTAAAAAGGCTAAAGTCCCGGAGGCTTCAACAAGAAAGATTTTTCAAAAATTAGCCCGTGAAGGGCTTTTGAATGCCGTGCCGGGTCCGGGGGGCGGGTATAAGTTATCCAAAGACGCTAATCAAATTTCATTGTTCCATATCATCGTGGCCGTTGATGGAAAAGAAGTGTTTGATAAATG
>JAGQKQ010000087.1 GCA_020430005.1 Candidatus Omnitrophota bacterium | reverse complement strand
GGGTCAATTGCGGCAGAGCCGTCAAAATCGGCTGACGTTCGCCGTTTAATCCCGCAACTAACAAGGCATGCGTTGAATGCAAAGATTCTACAACTTTCTTTAAGGAAGCAACCGCATGAATTTCCGGGATAGAATATCTTTGCGACTGTTTGGCCGCGTTTAAGGCCACCATATTATACCTCTTCGTTTTAACAGCTGTCAGCGTCTTCATTTTTACATCACTATGATCAGTGATCACCGGAATAATATCATGTGCCCCGGCTTCAGTGGCCTTTTCAATAATTAATTCAAACTTGCTCTTTTTGGGAATCGCGCAAACAAGCGTGATTAATGGATACTGAACATCATGCTGCCAAACTTTTTCAATAGATAATCTTATATCGCTTTTACTAATCGTAAGAATTTTTGCTTCCGCCTCGATATACTGACCGTTGAATAAAAAGATATTCTGCTCAGGTTTCAATCTCAAGACATTCTTAATATGATGCACTTCGTCCTTGTCGGTAAGATGGATAACCTTTGATAGGGAAATATCGTGTTCGGTGTAAAATCTGTTCATGGATATGGCAGACCTTCTTTAGAAATTTATTGGCGGGAATGCGATATAGGACTGATCCGTGTAATCATTTGCTTTTCAGGATTTGTCATTGGATTTACTGTTGATGCCGTGTCCGTTCTTCCTGTTAATGTCACTTCGACAAACTGAAAAGCACCTCCCGTCATATCAACATTAAAGAAAGATGCTGTTGTTGGGCTTGGAGCTGGAAAACTGAAAAAAAACGTTGAAGATCCAGTACTCGTACAATCTGTCACTGCAGAGGCCAATCCATCACATCGGAAAATATCATAACTATTCACGTGAGTATAACACACCCAGGTATCATCCGTATAATCGTCCGGAGTCGCAGGAGATCCTCCTTCTTGACGCAGACACAGTTGACCATTAGCCGCCGATTTACTACTCACCACCCCCATACTGGATGAATCCCCAACAGCGGATTCTATATCCGCGCGAAGCTGGGCCAATGCTGAAACCGTTGATAGCCCGACCAGGCTGGACCGGCCCGATGAAGCCTGCATCCCTTTAATGTTGGAGCCAAAAGAAGCGACTCCAACCATAACAATGGCAATCATAATAGATGCTACCAGCAATTCGGTGAGGGTTAATCCATTTTTATTAAGTAGCGATTTCATAAGGAAATCCCCTTATCCTATTTTTAATAGTCAATAGAAACATCCACACGCCGTGGACGAATATCCGCAGGATACGCGTTACCGGAATCAGGATTGGCCGTAATCTCAGTGACCTCATAGGTAATTGTATAAGTCTTACCGCTGGGCCCTGTGACAGTTGTTGTTTTTGGTGTGCCTCCGGTTGGCCATAAATCTCCACTTGTATCGTTCCAGGAATCAGCTGTCACTGTTGTACGCAATTCTTCCATAAATCCTTTGGCCATATAAGCGGCTTCCAATTTCTCCGTTGACTCTGTCCCCTGCGGCTGAATCATACTCAACGAAGCCAGAATTCCTACGGCAGCCAAAACAAAAATGATGGCCGTAACCACAACTTCAACAAACGAAGCAAATCCTTTCTGGTTTCTTAACGCCTTCATGCAAACCTCCGATATCAGCAAGACCCGATACTGATTAAACACCCCCCGCCAACACAACATGGGTTGGTATTATCCAAGGACCCCTCGGTAACTCGTAACGTTGATCCATCCCAAGAAGCCTGGGCCTGGTAACTTGAAGCACTGGTGGACGAATAGGTATATGTTGCTCCATTAGGAACAATGCTGATATTTAGATTACTATTGATCGCCGATAAGTTTAATGCTGATCCCCCATCTTGCAAATACTCATTCGCAGAAGCCCTGTATACTTCATTAGCCGCGTGAATAGCTCTGAGCTGAGTTACTATATCTCGTTCATGACTTTTATCAATGGATTTAGCATACTGAGGAATGCTAAAACTCGCCAGAATACCTAAAATAATAACGGTAATCAATATTTCCATTAACGAAAAAGCCCTCTTATTTTTCATTCTATTCATAGGGTTTCCTTAAAATCCGAGCTTAGTACACGTCCCGGACGGACTCGTTTTATTATCACAGGAAACAATGCCATCCTCATCGATTTCGAGAAGGTAGTTATAGCCTCCTGCGCCATTACGCTGAACCGAAGCCACCGCTGTTGGATCATCGGCAACGCTAAAATTGTTAAAACTGTCTGATGCGGGAATCGTAATATCCAAATCATCTATATCCGAGGCGTAGGCGCCGGGATTTTCATATTCATAGACAATTTGTGCACTAAGCAATGCATTTAAAATCTGTAGACCGTCAGCTGAACGGGTGCGCTCTATACTAAAAGTTAATCTGGGAAGAGATAAAGAAGCAATCACTCCGAGGATAATAATAGTGATCATAACTTCCATTAATGTATAACCTTGTTTTCTCATTTAATTCTCCAGATTACATAAAAGAACATCGAAGGTTCCGGATGGAACACTTCGATGCTCTTTTAAAACCATAATGTAATTACGCTTATTTAACTCCAGAAAATGCTCCAGATCCGGTCCGAGTTACACCAGCTGTTGTCTGTGTAAAACGAATAAAGTCTGAAGTACTACCACCTTCTGTTGAATTACGTGTTGCTGTAACTGTGTATGTCTGAGCTCCAGTTACTGAAACAGCATAACCAAAGTGCGCTCCCGGCATAGTTCCAGGATCATCAATATCAAGGACCGATATGGTACATCCGGTATACGCCTGATTACCTTGCAAATAACATCTTTCCATGGCGCCGCGAATAACACCAATGGCTCTACTCGCCTCACCACCTCGTGTTGTTTCTATTGTTGAGAATAATCGTGGTAACGCCAAAGACGCAAGAACACCGACAATGATGATAACAACGATGATTTCCAACAGCGTAAAACCTTGTTTTTTGTTTAATTTCATTTAACCTTTTCCTTTCTTATTTCTCATGCTTTTTATAAGACCATTGTTTTTCCATTTATACAATTATTCAGACAAATAAAAAAAACCTATTCTGCTTTCCCGCGGAATAGGTCACGATTGCTTCTGATAGCTGGCTGTCCTAAAAAACTAGAACCCTTTAGCTTTGTGCCCTACCCTTGCGGGCAGTTTACCTTTATCAGTATTTATTTGTCTATATAATATATAGCATATTAATAGGTGCTTGTCAAACTTCTGGTTATGCCATTTTTCGGCTCTCAAACATCCCGAAAATATGTTGAAAAATTATTGTAATCTTCTATAAATAAAAGACTTAAGCCAACTGAGCAATGTTAAACATCGGCATAAACATCGCGACAACGATTGTTCCGATGGCGGCCCCCATAAACACCAGCATAAAAGGTTCAATAATCGTTGAGAACCTTTTCATAAATACCTCAACCTGCTCCTGATAAAACTTGGAAATATGCTCTAGCATCTTACTTAATTCCCCCGTCTCTTCACCAACCATTACCATCTGAACTGTCATGGGCGTAAAAAATCCACTCCGTTCCATAGGATCAACAAGATGTTCCCCCTTGCGCACCCCCTCTTTTATACTGTTCACAACAAGCGCACAGGTATTATTATCAACTAAACGTTCACTGATGTCCAAAGCATGCAGAATCGGAACTCCGGCGTCGATAAGAATAGACATTTGCGATGTGAACCGCTCAATGACGATTAATTTATAGACCTCTCCAAAAGTTGGAAGACGATACATAAACCGTTCAAAAAGAGTCCTTCCCTGATAAGTCTTAAGATATTGCCTAATACCTATAATAATACCTACCGTGCCCAGCATGATAAACACGATATTAGTTTTAATAACCTTAAAGGTATCCAGTAAAACTCTTGTAATCAACGGTAATTCTACTTGCATAGAAACAAAAATGGCCTCAAAACGCGGCCCGACAAAAAGTGCGAAAAACATAATGGCCCCGATAGCGACGACAAATAAAATAGCCGGATATATGATACCGGAAATGATCGTCGATCGAAACTTAGCCTGCTGCTCCAGATAAAAAGCCAGTTTATTAAGAACTTCAGGGATTGACCCGGAAGTTTCCCCGACCTCTACCAAACTAACCCAAAACTGATTAAAGGTTTTTGGATATTTGGCTAAAGCACCGCTAAGCGTTTCTCCGGTCTCAACATCTTTTTTCGCAGCGCTTAAAATCTTATGCAGCTGTTCACTTTGGACTTGTAAAAGAATAACATCGAGGGTTCTGATCATAGAAACACCGGCTTCAAGCATTGTTGCTAATTGGCGTGAGAAGGAAAGGACATCATTAATTTTGATTTTGCGATGCGTAAACCGCTTCTTCTTTTTCTTACTGAGCTGCCGCTGGGTGCCGACACCAGACAACTCTTTAATGCTAACAATAAAATAACCCTGCTTTTGCAACATGTCGACCAGAGCGGCCTGACTGCTGGACTCGACAACATTTTTATAAGCTTTACCGGCATTATCTTTAATAACGTAGGAAAATTTTGGCATAAAGAATATCTATATCACTAATTAGAAATCGACACTAACACGACAAACCTCGTCGAAACTAGTAATTCCTTCATTGACAAGTCTTATTCCTGATTCAAAAATTGTTGCCATTCCATCTTTCCGCGCCTGATCCTTAATTTCTCCGGCCGTCG
The DNA here is from genome assembly GCA_020430005.1 of Candidatus Omnitrophota bacterium. Classification (GTDB taxonomy): domain Bacteria; phylum Omnitrophota; class Gorgyraeia; order Zapsychrales; family Zapsychraceae; genus JAGQKQ01. Next base: position 2,696 of record JAGQKQ010000087.1, on the reverse strand, counting down.
CGTTTCTGGAAATTAACGAACGAATACTGTCATTAATGGGTAGAACTTCCGCAATAACAACACGTCCTTTATAGCCGGTTCCATTACATTCATCGCAACCTTTGGCCTGATAAACAAGATCGCTTTTAAATTCAATACCACCATGACGATCCGGTGTGGGTTCATAAGGCTCTTTACACTTCGGACACAATTTACGCGCTAGACGCTGAGCCTGGAGAAGAACTAACGACGGTGTTAAAAGATAACTTGGAACACCAATATCCATAAGTCGGGTGATCGCCGAAGCGGCATCATTCGTGTGAAGCGTACTTAAAACAAAGTGCCCCGTTAATGCCGCCCGCACACAGATTGACGCTGTTTCAAGATCCCGGGTTTCCCCAACCATGATAACGTCGGGGTCTTGACGCAGAAATGCTTTTAATGTCGTCGCATACGTCAAACCAATATCGGATTTGACCGCTACTTGGTTTAACCCTTCAATCTTATACTCAACAGGATCCTCAACTGTAAGAACATTTTTTTTAGGATCAATGGTTTCACAGACTGCCGCATAAAGACTTGTCGACTTACCACTTCCCGTCGGACCTGTAATATAGAATAGTCCGTATGGCATCGCCAAGCATTTACGGATCATTTCAATTTGTTTCACATCAAATCCTAAATTTGTTAATTCTAACGGGACGGCCGCCTTGTCCAGAATACGCATAACCACTTTTTCCCCCCAAATCGTCGGGACGGTGGAAATACGAATATCGACCGTACGATCCTCAAGCTTTGCTGTAATCGCCCCATCCTGCGGTAGACGTTTTTCAGCAATATCCAGCTTGGCCAGAATTTTAATACGCGAAACAATCGGTAAATGAAGGTGCGGAGCCGGTGGCGGAATATTGTATAAAGCGCCATCAATACGATACCGGAGGTTTATTTTATTTTCAAAAGGTTCAATATGAATATCACTGGCACGCTCATCAATTGCCTGACGAATAATTAAATCGACAAGTTTAACAACCGGAGCCTCTCCCGCTTTTTCAATTAATTTATCAAGGCTTAACTCGGCGGAGGCACTGATTTTGTCTTTACTCTCAATCGGCCCTTGGACATCTTTAGAAATTTCATAGGAACTTTCAACAGCCCTGTTTAGAAGAGAGGTTTTTCCTTGTTCTTTATTTTCTTTAAAATAAAAATCTGTAATCGCCTTATTGAGCGCCGTTCGTGTAGCCACAACCAGATTAATTTCACAATTTGCCAGACGGCGAAGATTATCCAGCATTAACAAATCAAGGGGATCTATAACAGCACATGTCAAAGAATTCATATTCTTTGACAAGGGTAACACACCATTCTTCTTCGCGAAGTCGCCAGGAATAACCTTATCCAGACTCTGGTCATGCCTTGGCTGAAGAAGTTCTACATTTTCCGAAGAATAATAAGGAATTCCCAACTGCTGACCTAAGGCCGCGCTCATATTCTCTTCAGAAATAATTCCCTGATTAATAAGAATTTCGCCAATGCGACCTTTTTCTTTTTTCTGGTCTTCAATCGCCTTTTCCAATTGTTTCTCGGTAATAAGTCCTTGATTGACGAGAATTTCACCGAGTTTCAAATGCGCCATTTTAGTACCTCTGATTCTCTATACGGGATAAATCTTTATTAATTTCCTTTAAGGCTTGATTCGGTATACCTTGTTCACGAACTATCGGAATATCCTTTCGCCCTTCGAGATTTGCAGTAATGGTTTCCTTGATAATATGTGGTGTAAGAAAAATAATCAATTCCCTCTGGGTTTCATCTTTATCTTTATGTCGGAAACCCGCTCCGAGAATAGGAACTTTACTAAGAAGAGGAACTTTAGTAGCAATATTTTCAATTTCATTGCGCAACAGCCCTCCAATAATAACAGTATCGCCGTCCATTACTCTTAGCATCGCTTTAGCACCCCGTTCTTCAGGATCTATGAAAGTAAAAGAGGATCCATTAAAGAAAAAAGTTTTTCCTGTTTTGGCCTGAATAACCCTGGGTTCAACCGCCAATGTAATTTCATGAGTATCAATGTTAGCTTGAGGCGTTACGGTCAAGAAGACCCCCGTATCTTCGCGTTCACCACTGACTGTAATATTACCGCTTTCAGACTCTTCAACAGATTCAATCCCGATAACCTCATTCACGCGAATCCGTATTTCGGCTGTTTCGTTATTTAATGTTAAGATACGCGGCCTGGCCAAACTTCTGGTATCTGTTTGCGTCCGCAAAAACTCCATAGCCAGTGTTAACCCTTGAAAACTGTTAATCGCTGGAGAATAAATCAAACTATCATCGCTAATTTTATCGGTATCGTATGGAAAATAAAATCCGGATTTTGCCGCCCCTTGAAACTGAAATGGTGTACTGCCGAATTTAGCGCCAAGCAAATCGGCTGTGTTCTTACTAATATCTAACATTTCCGCTTCAATAAGAATTTGAGGAATACGAACATCCAACCGTGCGATCATTTGATCAATCTGCGCAAAACGGGACGGTGTTGTCGTTACGATAAGACTGTTTGTCCTTTGATCCTCAACAACAGACCCTACCGCATCATCGCCTCCAATTAATGATTGAATAGCGTCGATTAAAGTTGTCGGCCCCGCCTCGTCTTCTCCCCCGCCGGCATTCGTACTCGATTGATCCTCCTCACCGCTACTTATCGTCTTATATAG
>JAGQKQ010000086.1 GCA_020430005.1 Candidatus Omnitrophota bacterium | reverse complement strand
CAAGAAAAAAAGCAACAAAGAAAAAAGCTGCTAAGAAAAAAGCAACAAAGAAAAAAGCTGCTAAGAAAAAAGCAACAAGAAAAAAAGCCGCTAAAAGAAAATAAACATTCTGAAAAACGAATGATAAAAAACCCTCTGAAGAACTTCAGAGGGTTTTTTATTGCTACTTTAAATCCCTGTCAAAACTCATTTTTTCTTTTTTCCTGCCGGCTTTTTCTTCTGGGCTTTACCACGATATTTCTGGTACATATCCGGCATATTGTACTTCATCCACCCTTCCGCATACAGCCGCATCCACTCATCCGTAGCCCGTTCAATTCCTATACTATACCCGACCTTCTGACTCTCTATCCATAAATGCTTGTTTATTTCTTCCACAACCCTCTGATCTTTAAGGAGTTCTCGTAGTTGTGTTATTTTCATCCCTTCCTCCCCAAATCCTGTTATCACCAATTTTTTCTTAAAGTATACATAATTTAACCCAAAGAAAAAAGGCTATTTTGCTAATTATCGTCATACCGCTGGCGACACCGGGAGCTCCGGCAAACACAATGATTTTCCTGAAGCACCCCTCCTTTTAGCTGTCCATGAATAAAATTGAGACACATCACAGGAGGTTTTTCAGAGCCGACCGCGAGACAATCATAATCTTCCAGACAATATTGCGCCGATTGAAAATAAGGCGCTTCGGGAAATCTTGAAATGACATCCCCGTTTTTGGCATTGACCAGAATCTTAACCGTCAAACGGCCGTCATGCCTTTCCTTCACACACTCTTGTTTCACATTAAACTCGACAACCCAAGCATCGTCAATACAAGTAACCCAATCACTATCACATGTTTTAAGGATATTTGTTTCCAGACATCCATCTTTTAGAGGCCGTCCCTGATGGTTGTAAAGACGATACAGCCCTTTAACCTCCTGTGTTTTCTCCGCGATCAACAAGGCTTCCTCCTTACTAAGCAAAGAATCTTCCGCGCCTGCGCAATAACAAAAAGTTAAAAAGAAAAGAATTAACCAGCCTCTTTTGATCATGGCATATTTTCCCGAAGCATTTTTTCCCGGTAAACCATTTTGGAAACCAAAATGCCGATTTCATAAAGCACCATCAATGGACCGGCCATAATAATTTGCGTTACCACGTCCGGTGGAGTGATGACAGCGCTGACAATAAGTATGATAATAAAAGCATGCCGGCGTTTTTGTGTTAGGAAAGCCGGTGTTGCAATGCCGATTTTTGTTAAAAACATCAACACCAGCGGCAGTTCAAAAACCACGCCAAAAGCAAGAACAAGCGTCACAATAAACGAAACGTAACTATTAACGGTAATCATAGGAACAATGTAGTCATTGGAAAATCCCAGAAGAAACTTTAAGGCAAACGGAATGGTAATAAAATAAGCGAATGCTCCCCCTAAAACAAAAAGTACTGCGGAAGCTGGTGCGTAAGCCAAAACATACCGGCTTTCATTTTCTTTAAGGCCTTCGGCCACAAAACTCCAAACCTGAAATAAGAGGATCGGCAAGGTTAAGATAAAACCACCTAACAGAGCAATCATAATCTGCGCGAAAAAGGCGTCGGCCGGAGAAGTATAAATAAGCTGACCAACAGGTTTGGTCATATGTTTCAAAAATGGATCTGTAAAGAATGAAAAAATAACGGAAAAACCGACAAACGCAATAAAGCTAATCAGCAATTTTCCCCGTAATTCATCAAGATGATCCAGAAAAGTTTTGGCGCTAGGATTCTTTTTTATTTGTGTCGTCGTCTTCACCCTGAATCTCTTTCCCCGCCTTTCGGAATTCCTTTATCGCTTTACCCAATGCACTGCCGATTTCCGGTAGTTTTTTGGCGCCGAACAAAAGAACAATAACCAGCGCGATAAAAATCATTTCCTTCATACCAATGCCCATACCAACCTCCTCGATAATGATCACGTTAATGATTAAACGCGACAATCAATATTAAAAGACAGACCACCGCGGCCCCTACGCCCATTAAACTGACCGCCGCCGTGTTTGTCAACACACCAAAGATAACCCACAAAATAAATCCAAAAATCAACAAACAATATGCCAACATAGATGATGTTTGCGTTTGATAACGCTGTAACAATTCGAATAAAAAACCAACAATCACAATGACCGCCGCAAAATACCCGATACTTCCTGAATAGGAAAATCCTTTGGCCGTTGAAACTTTCTGAACAGTCCCTTGCTGTTTTTTTCCTGTAGCTACAGGCGTACCGCCGACTGTCCGCGCTTGATACTGAACCGAGGACTTTTGAACGTCTTCTCCGGACTTCGGGGCTGCCGCTTCCTGCTGAGTTTTACGTGGAACCGGCTGTAGAACTGTCGTCTTTCCCTCACTCCTTTGAATAACACGACCGTCCTGTTTATAAAACCCTCCATAAAAAGCATCTTTAATAGGCCGGCCCATAAACAGGAGAATAACAAACGCAACAACTGCCGTAGCCAGTATAAAACTAATCCGCCCCCCGGTCATCCGCCCGCCAAACTGCCGGATCGTATTTTCCTGAACAGAGAAATTCTTTAATAAACCGCCGATACCGATCAGGTCGCCACCAATAAAGATAATATAAAGAACAAACTTCCCGGCATTCAATGTCTGCCCGAAATGTTGCACATATCCATCATCGTACCACGCGCCATGAACCGACAACAAAACACCGACCGTAATTAAAAACATAATCGGCCAGCCGATGATCAACCAGGCCCGTCCCCATGGTTTAAGACGAGCAATACCGATACCGGCTCCGATGTGAAAAATCGATCTTAAAAAAACCGCCACATAGATTAGTGCAATTTCATCCTGGCCAAGAATCAATGCACGGGTATCACCGGGATAACGAAGAACGAATTCGGTCACAAAATACGCTGCTGATAAGCCTACCGCTAAAGCTGCTCCGTAAATCATACGGAACAACCCATATATTTCCAGGAAAAGTTTTTGTGTTTGAGTATTCATGGACCTGAACAATTATCATTCCATTACAACACGATAATAGTCACCGGTCAGACGATCGGCCGATCCATCCAGGGGCTGGACATAAGAGATGACATCGAAAGGAACATCTACTTTAACCTTTCCTATCCGCTTGTTACCATCATAAACCGCCAAACTACTTCCCGGGGTCAGACCATTGACCGCGCCCAACGTCACAACTAATTTAGAAGACCCGCGATCAAACCATAAAAAACCGTCTTTACGTTGCTTTTCCTCATCACCATAAACGGTTTCAGCCTTATCCACTAAGTTTTTTAAAGAAATATCTTCTGTTGATTTGTTTGTAGAAGCTTTGGCTGTCTGGGCCGGAGAGTCTTGATCCACCGATTTTTCGGCTGGTAATTGGGCAACGTCACTTTCGGTCTGCTCATTTGCGACCATTTCAGGCCTGGCTTCCAAATAATAAAAGGCTGTCAGCGCGCAAACCAGCGCCACCAGAACTAGAAAAACGCCCAGAAATATTGTTTTAGAATTTTCCGTCGCCATAGAATTAATTTTTTAGAAAAGCCACTCTATCATTTTTTATCACATAAATTTTTGATTGTCAATAACTTAGCTTCTTCTTAAAATATCGAAAGTCTCTTATTTTTTCCCTAATAACGCAAACATTTTCTTTTTGTACGCCTCAACGCCGGGTTGATCAAAAGGGTTGACCTCCAGAAGATATCCAGACAATCCAACCGCGCGTTCAAATAAATAATACAATTGTCCCAAATGAAACGCGTCTGCCTGGCATAAAGTGAATGTCATATTCGGCACGCCGCCCTCAAAATGTGCGCTGGCCGTCCCTTTATAAGCCTGTTTATTGACATAATCCAGATCTTTTCCGGCAATAATATTGAAACTGTCCACATCCTCCGGATCTTCAGGAATCGCAATGCTATGCTTTGATTTTTTGATTTCAATGAAGGTTTCAAATACATTACGCATACCATCCTGCATTAGCTGACCCATCGAATGCAGATCGGTGGACATAATCAACGATGCCGGGAAAATCCCTTTACCATCTTTCCCTTCACTCTCACCGAATAACTGTTTCCACCATTCGTTCACATAAAACATATTGTCATAAAACGATGATAGGACCTCAATAACCTTTCCCTTTTTATAAAGCAAATACCGATTCGCGACATATTGATAGCACGTGTTATTGGCCATTTCCATTTTCGCATATTCTTCCTGTCCTTGACGCGCGCCATCCACAAGCGCCTTAATATCAACACCGGCAATCGCCAATGGGACCAAACCAACCGGCGTTAATATGGAAAAACGTCCACCGACGTCGTCCGGAATCACATAAGAACGGTAGCCTTCTTTGTCCGCCGTTTTACGCAGAGCCCCTTTATTGGCGTCGGTTACACAGATAATTCGCTGTTTTAATTCTTCATCATTATATTTTTTCTTTAAGGCTTCCTTAATAAGACGAAAAGCCAACGCCGGCTCTGTCGTTGTCCCGGATTTGGAGATCACGACAACCGTAACGCGTTTATCCTTGATCGTCTCAAGCAGATCATGAACATAGTCCACGCTCATATTGTGTCCGGCGTAATATACCGGGATCTGTGCGGCATCACGCAAGAATTCAATCGTTGAACGGATTCCTAAATACGAACCGCCGATCCCGATAGAAACCAGGCAATCGGAATTTGCACGAACATCTTTCCCAAGCTGCTCGAGTTCAGCAATAAAGCTGTCTTCAATTCTTGCTGGAAGATCGGTCCATCCAAGAAAATCACTTCCCTGACCTGTTTTATTTTCTAAATCTTCATGGGCTTTCTTAATCGCAGGAAGGATCGATTTAACTTCATCATCACTGATAAAACCTTTTAGGTGATCTGTATTTAATGTAATACTCATGCTTTACCTTTCTTATTATGTTGCTCGTTGCTTGTCGCTCGATACTCGCACATTATTACAAACCTGTTTTAAAATATAAACCTATAATGTAGAGCGAGTTCCGGAACAAAGGATTTCTTAGAGAAATCCTGTCGTGAGGACTGTTTGAGCGAATCATTAAGGTTTATATTTTTCATTGCGATTGGCTGCCAGCAACTATTTTGTTTCAAAATAATGATACCATTTTCGCGATGGTTCATAAATGTTGTCGGGATCGAAAGGCCGGCGGCGTTTGGAAGATTTACACGCATCGCTACAGCACCCTTCCATTTGCCTGGCACCTTCTTCGGAACAGATAAACAATTTGTTACAGTCGGGATTCGCACAATTTAAATATTGATCGCACGGTTCACCGGTGATTTCACAACGGGTTAACGGTTCTTTCTGATCTTTTTCAATCGGGACCGTCAAACGGTCGTCAAAGACAAAACATTTTCCTTTATAATGCGCGCCATCCTGTTCTTTCGCGTAATTGATAATACCGCCATGCAACTGATTCACATCTTTATACCCTTTTTTCTTCATCAAAACAGAAAATTTCTCACATCGAATTCCACCGGTACAATACATCAAGACCTTCTTATTCTTATCAATCTTGGCTTCATCCAGCCACTGCGGAAAATCGTAGAAATTCTTTAGAGGCGGCAACAACGCGCCATCGAAATGCCCGACCTTCCATTCATAATCATTGCGTGTGTCGATCATCACATAACCTTCTCCGGATTCCATAACCTTCCGCCATTCTTCCGGTGACAAATGATGTCCGCCTTCTGTATTCGGATCCAACGGGATATCGGCTTTTAACGTAACAATCTCCGGGCGGATTTTGACAATCAGTTTTAAAAAGGGAATGGTTTCGCTAATATCTTCTTTGAATTCCGTTCCTTCAAAGCCCGGCAATGAACGTAAGAATTTTTTGTATTCTTCAATATTTTCCGCTGTACCACTGAGCGTTCCATTAATTCCCTCTTCGGCAACATACACCCGTCCCAATAAGTCCAGAGAACGGCACTTGCGCCGATGCTCTCCACAGAACTTGGGAACATTGTCGATATGTTGGAAATTGTAATAAAGAATAATGTTATACATCTACTTATCCTTGAAGATTATTCAGCACTGTGTAACGGTTTATCAATCGTCGCTCCACCCAGAACAACGTCGTTATGATAAAACACAACGGACTGTCCCGGCGTCACGGACTTTTGCGGCTCTTTAAAATTAACCCGCACCTTACCGTTTCCGGTATTGATAACTGTTCCTTCAAATTCCGGTGAATTATAGCGAATACGGATGGAACATTCCACCGGTTCGTTCACCGGAAATTCCATACTAACCGGGTTAAACCCGTCAGCAACCAACCCTTTGGCATATAACAATTCCTTTGGACCGACATAAACTGTATTATTGAGTTTATCAATGCGGTTGACATAAACCGGCCTGCCAAGGGCGATGCCCAGCTTATCGCGTTGTCCGATTGTATAATTCACGATTCCCTGATGTTGGCCCACAACATCACCATTTTCATTCACAAAATTTCCCGGCACAAAAACTTGATCGCCCAGTCGTTGACGGATAAATTCTTTATATCCGCTATCCGGCACAAAACAGATGTCTTGACTCTCCGGTTTGTCGGCGACATTAAGATTATATTTATGCGCTAATTCACGCACTTCATTCTTGGTTAAATCACCTAATGGAAAGATGGTATCGGCCAGAACGTCTTTCTTCATGCTGTAAAGAAAATATGACTGGCACTTTCGCTGGTCTTCGGCTTTCTTCATTTCATAACGGTCCAACGCTTCATTATAATGAATCTTCGCGTAATGACCCGTCGCCAAATAACCACCACCGAGCGCTTTGACTTTTTGATAAAGTGTTCCGAATTTTAAATGTTGATTACACCGCGCGCACGGGTTCGGCGTGCGTCCGCTAAGATATTCCTTCGTAAAATCATCAATAATATAATCGTTAATATCTTTGGCAAAGTCTAGAACATAATGCGGAATATCTAAGATTTGCGCGGCCCGCTTGGCGTCTTGAATTCCATCCACACCACAACAGGACGGCTTGGAACTGTTCGGATGGGTAATACTGAAACACATGGTGACGCCCACAACATCATAGCCGGCGTCTTTCATCATTCCGGCCACGACAGACGAATCCACCCCGCCGCTCATCGCCACGTAGACTTTTTTGCTTTTATCAATAGGTCTGTTAAATTGTTTCATACTTTAAATAAAATTAGGGGACTAAAGGAGAATGTCATTGCGAGTCCGTAAGGACGCGGCAATCTTATTTAATCAAGATTGCTTCATCGCTATGCTCTTCGCCACGATATACCCTTTTCTATTCTCTTTCTACTCTTAATTTTTGACTAAACGCTCATTAATATAATTCTTAAACTTCTCTTCTTCAATAACACTTGATAGGACACGTTTTGGGATAATTAAAAACTGTAACTTA
>JAGQKQ010000085.1 GCA_020430005.1 Candidatus Omnitrophota bacterium | reverse complement strand
AATAGAGGAAAACTTCCCCAAGTCTTTCTCAAGCAATTTAACTTTCGACGGTGGAGGAGTTTTTTTAACGATTTCGATTTCCTGAATATCCTGAACAGTTTTCTTTTCTTTTTCCGGAGCGAGTTGCTTATAAATCAACTCAATGCTTTTAACTGTTTTTTGTTGTTTTTTGAACGGATGGAGAGAAAAAATCTGAATAAGCATGAGGTGAAGCACTGCGGAAATAATCAACCCTATATAGAAGATATTGTTATACATGACAACCTCAAACACCGTTTTTAAACCAAAAGCGCTCTATTCATAGTTTAGATCATTTTTTGGAAAATATCTCCTTAAAAAAATAAGAAAAAAATTTAATCGTATCCCGCACAGGATGGATATGACTGGTTTCTCCCTGATAAATTGTTTTGATTGGAATAGAAATAATCGTGTAGTTTTTCCGGCTCGCCTTAACCAGAATTTCGGTCTCAATTTCAAAATCATTGCAAGTTAAGGTGATATCTTTCAAAATCCCGCTTGGAATATAACGAAATCCGCATTGAGTGTCCGGGACTTTCTGTCCGCACACTAAAGAAATCATAAACGACATAAACCGATTGGTGTAACATCGTATAAGTGGCATCTCCCTGGTTTTTTCCATACGATTCCCATTAATAATACAATTTTCATTTTCTTCAGCCGCCTTAATAAAGGCATTTATATCTTGTGGCGAATGTTGTCCGTCTCCATCCATCGTCAGAACACCCTCATAGTCGTGCTCAACGGCGTGCCGAAATCCTTCACGAAGTGAAAAACCTTTTCCGCTGTTAGCAGAATTTTTGAGCAGCTGCACTCCCTGAGCAAGGGCAACATCACCTGACCCATCGGTCGATCCGTCGTCAACAACCAAAACATCCAGCGTGGAAGTCTTTAGAGCCTTAAGAAGATGTTCTAGCCGTCTGGCTTCATTATAAGCAGGGATAATAATGAGGACTTTTTTCATTCTGTACCGTATTCTCTAAACATCAGCCACTGGGAAGGATATTGTTGAATCATGTTTTCCATACAGACGACATATTGTTTCATGATGTTCTGCTTTTTTTCCTTTGTTGTGTTACCCTGAACGGTCTGCGGGTCAATCGGTTTATCAATAAAGAACTCAAACTGACCATTCCCCTGCCGGATTAGGAAAGATGGAATAATAAAGGCGCCCGTCTTCATTGCAAAAAGAGCGGGGCCGTTGGGAATCAAAACCTGACGCCCCAGAAAATCAATCCATTCCCCCTTTGCTCCAAACGCCCTTTCACCGGCCACGGCAATAAATTCGTTTCTCTGCAGTGCATCCGTACATTTATCGATGGCCTTATCGGTAGCCACGACATCCAACCCTTTTATCCGACGCTGTCGGTTAAAGAAATCATTAATCTTGGGATGTTTATGCGGCAAGGCAACAACGGTAATCGGATAGCCCAAGAGCGACAAAACCGCCGCGCCTAGTTCCCAGTTCCCAATATGCGCGGTTAGAAAGATTCCGCCGCGTCCCTTTTGCAGAACATCTTTGATATAGTGTTCATTGCGTACGACAACATGTTCTTGAATAAATTCCTTATTGACACAGGGCTCCATACGAAAGAATTCAACAAGATACCGGCCGAAATGGCGAAACACTTCTCTGGTTTCAAAAGAAACTTCTTCTTTTTTCAGAATTTCCTGTAAATTAGCGTAAACCGTCTTGCGGTCTTTCCGTGAAAAAAAATATTGAAGATCGGATAAAGCCTCGGCAAATTTTAAAGAAGCCCTTAACGACAGCCGGCGGGTAATGAAAATGGCTATCTTGTATAATGCATATCTAAACATAGTTTTCGAATTGCAAAAACTCGTTTGGATCTGTTTCGATCCTGTCATCGCTCTGATTGAGAATCAGTTTCGCGACGTCCAGCGTGGCATGCGGTCTGGCATTTTCATAAGCGGCACGGCTCATTTCAGCCAGTTTGTTCGGCGATCTCAATAAAAGCTCAACCTCTTCGCCAACATCTTTGGTCTGGTCAATCCGCACTCCAATTCCCTTTTTAATCAGAAAATCCGTATTGCGCATCTCTTGTCCAGGAAGAGGGTCCACAATAACCATCGGTAATCCTTTGGCCAAACTCTCCGCGGTGGTGATTCCTCCGGGCTTGGTAATGATTAATGCCGCCAATTCCATTAATTCATCGACATTCGTCGCGAATTCAAAGACGAGGATTTTCTTTTCGGTTTTCTTAACCTCTTTTTGCAGATTTGTAACAACCTTTTTATTAACTCCGGCCAGAACAACCATCTGGAAATTAAGTTTCACTTTCATAAGAGATTTGACAATTTTCTTAATCGGTCCTAAACCTTGCCCCCCTCCCATAATCAAAACTGTCGGGACATCAGGATCCAGCCCCATCTTCTCAGCGATAGGGTTACGATTTAACTGAACAGAAAACTTGGTACGAATCGGAATGCCGTATACTTTAATCGCATCGGCGGGAACACCTTTTTTGATAAACCGCTCTTTAGCCTCTAAGGAAGGGACCACATAATAGTCGACCCCTTCATTAATCCAAAATGAGTGTGGTGCAAAATCGGTCAGAACACCGATAATGGTTGTATCCAGTTTTTTGGACATTTTATAGTCCGCTACCATACCGCAGGGAAATGCCTGCGTGCACACAACCGTATCGGGATTGTGCCGCTCAAAAAGCCGTTCCATTTTTTCATGACTGCTTTTATGAAGAAACTGTTTAATCGACTGGGAATTTTTAACCAGCTTTGGATTATCATACATATAATCCCAGACAAACGGCGTGCTTTTAATCACACTCATATACGCATGGTTAACGACCTTTTCCAAAATGGGGTAGGTATGACCAAAACCGTTCACCATCGGGGCTTCAAGGGATGGATGCATTTTTTTCAAGGCCTGCTGAACAGCCACCGTCGCCTGACGGTGTCCGGAAACCTTGGTGATATACATTAAGAGAATTCGTCTTTTTTCTTCGGGTGTCATTAGATATCCTTACTCAATAACGGCTAAAACAGAACCAACGTCCGCCTCTTTTCCTTCTTCCACATAAATTTCTTTAACCGTTCCATCACCATCAGCCGGAACATTAAACGTGGCTTTGTCCGTCACAAGTTCAACCAGATCATCATCTTTTTTAACCGCGTCTCCGGTTTTCACATGCCAACACGCCACAGTTGCTTTTGTAATGCCCTCGCCCAGCTCAGGCAATGTAATCTTTCCCATGCTGTCTCCCTTTATTACTCTGTCGACTCGTTTAAATCTGTTTCCACGCCACGGTTTATTTCTTTTTCGTGATCTATGGCGTTTAAATAGTACGGCTCATATGTCATTGATTCAGAATCTGCCTGCTGCTGTTCGAGATATTCTTGCGCATCTTTAACCCTGTAGCTTAAAGTGCGTTGGCTGTATGTTTGCAAAGCGACTAGCAAAACAATCATAAGGGGTATTATCGCAAAGACTCCTATTCCAACGAACATCAACAGCTTGTTCTTAAACCGAATACCTGCTGCCAAACAACCGATGGGCCAGGAAAAAATTGTCAACAACACCCAGCCTATGGGGTTGCCATTATTTTTCTTCGCAATCGTCGCAATCCAGACACATAAAGAAACAATAATCGAAATATTAAAAAAGAAAAATGCGCCAAAGATAATGAAACCCATTCAAAGCCTGCCTAGATTATCTTCAATTCAAAAATTTGGCTGAACACGGAAATGAGTTTTTCTTTGACCTCATCCATACTGACCGGTTCCCCTTTAATTTTGGCCATGGATGTCATAGTTACGTTCAACCCACAAGGACGGATCATGGAAAAATAATCCAGATCCGTATTTACGTTAAGACCAATGCCATGATAAGACACCCACTTACGTACACCTATGCCGATAGACATAATCTTTTTATGCTTAATCCAGACGCCTGTCTGTTCGGGGTGCCTATTAGCCACTATATCAAAACCGTCCAATAATGCAATTCCAACTTGCTCTAAATTTCGAAGGTATTCATGCAGGTTTTTACCGTGATAATTCAAATCAAAAATGGAATAGACGACCAACTGTCCCGGGGCATGAAGGGTGACATCTCCACCGCGGTCAATAGGAAGAACCTGAACATTATTCTTTTCCAGCTCCTGTGAACTCCACAAGATACTGTCTTTCTTGGTCATACGTCCCAGCGTTAAAACAGTTGGGTGTTCGCAAAAAAGAAGTGTATCCGGATGCCCATCAGCCACTTTTGCCGCGTATTCCTTCTGAATTTCATACGCATCTTGATATTCAATCAGTCCTAAGTCTCGTATCCGGCAATCTCGCATGACAAATGCTCTAAAAATTAATCCCCGCGGTTTGCTTGTGAAACAAGCGGCGGGGATTAACTATTTTTTGATTTTTAATATATTTAGGCTGATGATGAGGCCAGTTTATTGACTTCCTCTTCCCAACGGCTTTTAAGTTGAGAATTATTAACCCAACTCAACAAGTAATCCGTGTATTCCTGGCCAGTCGCTCCGCTGTCACGTCCTGTGATAGTCACTTTTTTCTCAAACTGACCACAGACCTCCAAAGCCATCTCCACTTTTTCCGCTTCTGCCACATAACCGATATGGCGCATCAACATGGCGCAAGCACGAATCATAGAAGACGGGTCGGCATATTGCGCCCGGCCTTCCTTGACCATACGCGGTGCGCTTCCATGAATAGCTTCAAACATGGCCCATCGTTTTCCGATATTCGCACTGCCGGCTGTCCCAACACCACCCTGTAATTGCGCGGCTTCATCCGTCAGGATATCTCCATACAAATTCGGCATGACCATCACTTGGAAATCTTTACGACGTGCCGGATCAATCAGCTTCGCGGTCATAATATCGATATACCATTCATCACATTCAATACCTTTATATTCTTGAGCGATCCGTTTGGCCACACGGGAGAAACGACCATCAGTTGTTTTGACAACATTCGATTTTGTGACAACAGTGACACGTTGCTTACCGTTCTTTTTCGCATATTCAAAAGCCATACGGATAATACGCTCCGCGCCTTGTTCTGTAATAACTTTAAAATCGAAACTGAGATCTTCACCAATGTCCATCCCCTTGGAACCCAGAACGTAAGCCCCTTCTGTGTTTTCACGGAAGAACGTCCAGTCTACACCTTCCTGCGGAATTTTGACCGGGCGCACGTTAGCGAAAAGATCTAAATAACGACGCATCGCCACATTAGCACTTTCAATATTCGGCCATTCATCACCGGCTTGCGGAGTTGTCGTCGGGCCTTTTAGGATAACATGACAGGCCTTTAATTCTTCAAGCACATCTTCCGGAATTGCCGCATTATGTTTTGCGCGGTTTTCAATCGTTAATCCGGCGATATCCTTAATTTGAATCTTACCTTCTTCTGATTCTTTTTTAAGGACCTCTGTTAACACATACTGAGCGTGTTTGGAAATGACTTCTCCAATACCATCTCCCCAGCATGATCCGATAATAATCGGCTTTAAAGATGAAAAGTCAAGCCAGTCGCTGCCTTGCTTCATCTGTTCAATACGGTTTAATTGTTCTTCAATTAATTTTTGGAATTTCTCTTTAGCTGTCTCAATATTCTGGTTTGACATTTTTAATCCTGACGGTTAAGAAGTTGTTTGAATTCCTCTGCGTTTGTTACTTGGGCGAAAGCATCTTCGTATGTAACCAGGCCTTCTTCATATAGTACTTTCAAGGACATATCCTTGGTATGCATACCAAATTGGATACCTGTTTGAATAGCTGTCGGAATTTGTTCCACAGCCTGTTCACGGATCAAGTTTCGTACCGCTGGTGTGGCCACCAATACTTCGGAAGCCATAACACGACCTTCTCCATCCGCACGCGGAAGAAGCGTCTGGGAAGAAATTCCCTGAAGACAAGCGGAAAGCTGCAACCTGACCTGTTGCTGCTGATGAGCCGGGAAAACGTCAATAATACGTTCAACCGTCTGAGCGGCATCCGGGGTGTGCAATGTGGCCAAAACAAGGTGACCGGTTTCAGCGGCAGTCAGCGCTGTTGAAATGGTTTCCAAATCCCGCATCTCCCCGACGATAATAACGTCCGGATCCTGACGCAGACATCGCTTTAGAGATTCGGAAAAGCTATGGGTATCACTATAAACTTCACGCTGTTTGATAACAGCTTTGTTATTCTTGTGAACATATTCGATCGGGTCCTCAATGGAAATAATCATACAGGCCCGTTCCGAATTGATAAGATTTACCATCGCGGCCAGTGTGGTTGTTTTACCAGAACCCGTTGGTCCGGTAACTAAAACCAGTCCGCTTGGTTTACGCGCAAATTCCGTAATCGCTGGTGGCAAACCCAACTCCGTAATCGATGGAACATATAACGGAATCCGACGAAAAGCCGCCTCAACAGAACCCTTTTGGACGTGGACGTTAACACGAAATCGTTCCAAACCTTCCAAGGCCAAAGAAAAATCGAGCTCTTTGTCACGTTCAAACTTTTCTTTCTGAAGATCAGAGAGAATACTGTAAATTGTGCGTTTTAAATCGTCCCGCGTTAAAGAAGGAAAATCTGTGATAATAAGTTTTCCATCAATACGTAAGATTGGAGGGCTGTTTTCTGTAAGGTGCAAATCTGAAGCGCGTTTTTCAACGCAGGCTTTGAGATATTCTTTAAGATCCACTGGAGATCTCCTTATTAAAGAATGTTAACGTTATTTTTGTTTGATCCACTGAGCAATCCGCTTTACACCTTCACGGATCCGCTCATCGGACGTCGCGTAACTGATACGCATGAAACCCGGGGCGCCGAAACCTTCGCCAGGGATAATCGCAACGTTAACCTCTTCAATAATTCTCTTGGCGATTTCAAACGAGTCGCATAAATTAGAAAAATCACAAAATAAATAAAAAGCGCCCTGTGGCTTAATATAACTAATTTCAGGAATTTCGTCAAATAATGAAGTAATTAAATCTCTGCGCTCTTTAAAAATATCTCTCATGGCACGAACTTTTTCTTCCGGTTCATTTAAGGCCTGTAAAGCCGCAGCTTGGGAAATGGATGATGGATTAGATGTTGAGTGATCTTGGAACTTCTTAACATAATCCATAATTGGCTGAGGACCGGCCGCATATCCGATACGCCACCCGGTCATCGAGTAGGCCTTGGAAACTCCATTAACGGTGACCGTTAAATCATAGATATCTTTTCCTAAAGACGCGATCGATGTATATTCATCGGTATCAAAAATTAATTTTTCATAAATCTCATCACTAAGAACAAAGATATTATTCTTAACACAAATGTCTGCAATCGGCTTCAGCTCTTCTTTTGTATAAAGCATTCCGGTTGGATTAGACGGAGAATTAAGAATAAGAAGTTTTGTTTTATCAGTAATGGCCGCTTGCAGGGT
>JAGQKQ010000084.1 GCA_020430005.1 Candidatus Omnitrophota bacterium | reverse complement strand
CGGTGAGAAAAGGCCTGCTGACGTTTTTCACTCATACGCTGTGTCTGCTTATAAATAATCGGCACCACCGCGTAAACAATCAACAGCATGGTCAAGAATGTTAAGATAAGTATGACGAATATCATAAATATGTATATTAGGAAAGAGTATTAATATAATAAGTAAAATTATTATAACGCGAAAATGAATAGCTGTTAATGATTTTTAGGAAATATTCTTGGATTATATGAAGATTGAGGAAAGATTAGTTATCTTCGCAAAGAGGGTTGGCGCAGCTGTCAATACACGCTTGACACGTAGCTCTAGTTGCCGAGCTGAGTAGACAAGCGCTTTCAAGACATGTTTGATCACATTGTTTGTAGTCATACCATTGATTAATATCGAAGTTGTAGAAAAAGGCGCATTCAAGCGTTTTGTTAGGATCGTATTGCCGTTCATATCCCATTGAATCGCCCGTCGTCTTCCATCGGCCTGCAATACTGCGAAGCATGTATTTCTGGAAAACCATAAAGGCCGTAATGATAAACGTCAATACAAGAATATATTCCAGCGTGGATTGAGCTTTTTTATTTTTTAAAAACATATCTTTATCCTTGCCTAGAAAGCCTCACACGGAACAAATTTATGGGAGAACCCGTTTGATGAGTCATCAAATGTGTACTGGGCACAACGTTCACTGGTTACTCCCATTTTTAGAATGTTATTAGCGGCCTCCCAACAACTTTGATTAGCGTCCGGCTGCCCGTCCGGTATTAATCTGTTCATAATAAAAGCACCTTTATAAATATCTGTCACACCACCCGGCAAGCCTAAAGGATCGGAAAGGGTAACACTGGCACACGAAGCCCCTAGAGCTTTAATGTTAATATTTTTATCATACCGCGCTGGATGAAAGAATTTAAAATCCCATATGGGGATTCCATTTGGAAACGTCAAATTGCCTTTCCGGTCGTCTTCATCAAAACGCGTTACCCGGAATTTAACAACTCCTTCGGTATTCGTTAGCTCATAACATCTCTTTGTTCCCCAATTCTTGGTATAGGTTCTGACGCGCGGCCATTCTGGGTCGCCAATACCGGGATCCTGGTTAACATTACAAGCGTTATCACACCGGCGCGGTGTCCTGACATCAACACGGACAACATGCCAATACCCCTCATCCACGCCTTCCGGCGGTTCGGACTGCCATCCATAAATCGCATGATACGGCATAGCATTTGGCGGCGGGGCTGCTTCCATAGTAATACGCGCGTCGATCAAAGCCTTTACCGGACCATCAATAAATTCCTGAAAACGGGTTGCGCCCTCTCTTAACACGGCTATATTGTTATTCAAGTCCTGTAATAAGCTGGACAAAAATCCCCTACGAAGCGAGAACTTCGCGATTTGATTGTCCGCCTCCAAGGCGCTTTTTCGTGTTTTATTAATAAAGCTGTCCGGGTCTTCCACATCGCACATCGTTCCGTAATCCTGAGAGGCTATTTGAATGTTTTGGATAATCGCAGCATACCAGGGACTAACAGATCCGACAGTCCAGTTCGACGCATCACAATCCACGGCTGCGTCAATCGGAACCCCTGGATCAATATAAGGAACACCATCGGAAGAACGACTAACAGGAAGAACCGTTGTAAAATCACAATTGGCCGCGCCACAACTATCGTAACACCGCAAAAAGGCCTTCAGATCCGCGTCATCCGGCGGGGAAGCCAGGGCGATATTTTGTACCATTGCGTCATACCAGGCGTTTCCTGCTCCCCAGGACGTACAATTTACAAGACCGCCCGGATTAACATAGCTTATCGTCGGAGGACTTGACCAGGCGTTATTATTAAGGGGTAATGTTGTTCCGAAATCACAGTTTTCCTCATTGCAACTATCCAGGCAATTGCGAAAAGCGTGCGCGTCAGCAAAATGTCCGGCATTCGGGGCGACCGGTGGAAAATAATTCTGAAACTCGTCCGGATCGTAGTCGGAAGACGGAATTAAAGAACGCGGCAATTCATAACAAAATTCTGTTGAACACGTTTCTCCGCACTGATGGAAGCGGTAATCATTCCCCTTTGAAACACGGGTGGAATGAAAAGCGGCGACCTTACGGTTTTGATCAATCGCGTCATACCAGGTATTGCCGGGAATCCAATTTGTCACCGCGCAGTCTCCGGAAACAAAGCTAGGATCAATCAAAGTTGTGGGTTTTATATACGGCGTTACTCCATCTCTTGAATGAACGTCTGGGAGAACGCCTCCGTCGGAAACGAAGGTGCAATTCGCAGCATTACAATTATAAAAACAGCGATTAAAGGCTACCAGATCGGCACTAGGAATAACGTTATCCGTAATCTCATAAATTTCATCCCTCGTGTAATTGTACCCTTCCACATTATAGTTAAGACATTCGACAACATCCTCCAAGTCACCCTGAACACCGTTAGAATTTGTATCAAACGTCGCTTTTTCTTCGTCGGGCACATCAGGACATGAGGAAACTCCCGGTGGCACACACCATACTTCCTGACAATCACTTCCTGTGTATCCGGAACCACCATTGTCTAAAAACACCTCAAGCCGCGAAATCATGCTTTGAATTTCTTTATTCCACGCAACCACGGCTCCATCTTCCGCGTTGCAAACATAACAGTCTGTTAGACGAACCGCTCCGGAATCCGCCGTTCCCGGCTCGATCCACATGGCCGCGTCCTGATACCACTCCTCAAATTCTCCGGAGACAACGGCGGGATTTAGACGATACCCTTCAATCAAATTCTGTCCCCACTCAACAAATTCCGGCAGGCCATAGACAAGATCATCCAGAATATCGTCCGGGAAATTATCAGCAGACGGTGCGCCGGCATCGGAACAGTTACAACTGACAGGGATTGAACCTCCCCCTAATTCCGGCGGAATCGGTTCCGAACACACCCCACCGCCATGTTTTGGACAATTATCGAAATAAGGCCACGAGGCTGAACAGAAGCGGTCACCGCCCGGCTTCCAAAATCCAAGTGCCGGATTACCTGACGTAAACGCCTGTTGAGCACACGCCGTATCTTGAGCAACAATACCACTGGTCGGTACCACATTATCCGGCGCCAACGGCGGCCAGCTTGGTGTGCGCAGCGGGTCAGGAATCGGCGTTGTCGACCCATCGACAAAATAGGTGATATTATAATCCAAATCCGTTACATCATGAGGAAGGTCCAACTGCGGCATTTCTTTTGGATGGTCCGATGCACAGGCAACACATCCCACGACATCACGAATATCACACCAATGACATTCATCCGGATTTAGTAAAGGGTTAACCGCGTTCAGACTGACTCCCCAATGTGCAAATTTATAGAAGAATGGAAAAACACCGCGCTTTACATCCGGCACCGTCGGCGTGTACGGCGGATTCACATAATACCCCGTCGTGTCATGAATACGAAACTCCTGATTAAGAGGACTTAAAGCAACCTGTGGCGCATAGTTTGGATTATTCGGGTCTTTAGTAAACAAAACATGTTCATCGTCTGTCCCTAACAATTCCCTGAAGGAAAAGAACAGGTTCTCCTCATTTTCCAAAAAGCGATCATAAACAAAAGGATATCCCGCCCCGTAAGGACTGTCCGTGCCACAAAATGTGGAAACCCCGCACTCATCGGGTCCGCCAGTGTCGCAACAATCCGGACGCACAGGAACACTCCCCCCACCGAAAGGATTGGTAATAGAGTCCGGGACACAACATGGATTACATTCTGAACTTGGCGTGGCACAACAGGCATGTGGGCTGCCTGTTCCGCAGGTATCTTCCCAGGGATCATATAATCCCCAATTGGGAGATGTGTCAGCGTTGACAGGATCCTCTAAAATAAAATCTTCCAGCTCATTGACAAAAGCCTCAATGTCAGTATTTGTCGGCGTCGAGAAACCTTGTGACAACTCGGTATAGTATACCGAGAAACGCGGCACCTTATCCCTTGGAACTCTTCCATCGAATCCCCAAATTCCGTCGGTATCTAAATCGATCACGTCAGGAACTTTGACCTGATCGGTAGACAGTGTTTGCAGACCGTGACGAACCCCCTGCTCCACAAACTGATCAGTAATGGAAAGGTTTTCCTGGGCAACCTTATTCCACATATCCGTAATCCCCGGCTGAATATAGGTAATTTGAAGGGCCAGCGCAGTGGCCGAAAGGATAACGCCCGCCGTTGCCGCTACAACGGTGAGTAGCTCAAGGGTACTCATCGCAGCTAATGACAACCCTCCAGTCACAAAGGCTAAAACAAGCGCTATAATCGCCACAATCAAACTAATGATGGCGGCAAATATACCTGACCACGCACATACCTTTTTAGAATCGCCCAACGTAGTTTTATAAACAGACTGTCCGTAACTGGCCATTTGGGATCCCATTAGACTGGCTCCCGTATCGGCCGTAACCGTGGTCAACGTCTTGGTTTGACTGACCTTACCAAAATTGAGCGCCACCGCATAAAAAATAAGGGCGATGGCCGTCACCAAAATCAAAATAATCGCGACCTGCCCTCTGGAGGAAAGTCTTCCAAAATGTTTCGGACGCCACAAACTGTTAAATTTTTTGTTTATTCTTTGCAGCAACACTAAACTCCTATCACCATTTACAAATTAATGTCCCCCGTCCATATGGCATTCATTGGCGTCGGCTTATGAAAATACGTTTCAAGCTGCTCTCTTGGAGGAACATTTTGTGTTAATACGGCTTCGTGATCCTTCTGCCTTTCAACGTAGGATTTTCCTGTCCATCTTAAAATCATGATAATGCCATACATCATAAGCAACAGAACAATCATGCAAAAGGTGAACTCCAGCATGACCTGCGCTTTTTCTGTTCTTTTATGTTGTCTCCGTATTAACTTCATTTTTTCACCTAATTTGCGACACCGGAATTCGTTTCAACATAGTCATCGTCTGTGATATCGGTAACCCATTTGCGTCCACCCTTGTTAAGAATGCGGCTGCGCACAAAGATAACCGGATATCTAGGCGGATCCAAAGATAAGTTTCCTTCGTTCATACATGTCCTGGCAATATTACCTGGAGAAAAGCAGCTACCGCAAGCCTCGACGGGGTTGGGCAGACCGTCAACCCTGGCCGCGGGGCGTCCACTGGCATCGCAAAATCGATTGGTATCATTGGCCAGTTGAAAAACCCTCTGAACAATATCAACCTGGTCGCTTCGCTGGGCCTGACGAACATACTGACGGTCTGGGCCGAACAATTTTCCTTCATCAATTTCTAAAACCTGACCTTCTTTGGTAAAAGTAAAAATGGAAATATCCGTCGTCACTCCCGAGGGCGGCTTTTCCTCGTTTTCATTGATCGTAAAATCAACGTCGCCTTCTTGAGGGTCAAAATATTGCAACACCGTCCCGTTCTTCCCCACAATGCGTTCCTCTTTCAGATCACCATCTAAATCCACCAATAAATTGCGGTTGTTTTCCAGACTGATTTCATTTAAGGCCACCGGTGTCCATTGCCACGAAAACGTCGCTCTCTGGGCAATAGGAACATCGATATTACCGTCGCGGTCCAGATCAAAACAGTCCGCACATCCTTCATCCCAGGTAGAAACACCCCTAGGAGTTTTAGTAAATAAAAGTGCCCCGGCAACATTACGGCTTCTTAATGCGGCCGTACTGAAAGGAAAATGCTTGCCGTTAATAAAAACATCAAATATGGGAATATTCCAATCTTCGCCGGCCTCAACGGGCATAAAGAGATTTCTGGTATGAATCGCACCGCCGCTAAAAACATAGGGAACCCTGTCAATGGCCGCATATTTTCCGCTTTGGGCCACCAAACGATCTTCAACAAAAAGAACCGATGCGCTATTTCGTGAAGCCGTACCATCGGCCCCGTTCGGATTCGGAACAATCCCGGCGGAATAATTGAAAGACTGTAACATCGCCAGGCGCATTGCTCTTAGTGTTTGATTTTGTTGGTAATTATACCCCAGGGTGACCTGTATAATACCGCCGAGAACAAAAATGAGAATGGCACCGAAAACAGCCAGCTCAATGGCCGTTTGTGCCTTTTTCTTAATTGGGGTCAGTGATTTTTTCATTAATAACTGTCCACAGACATATAGCCTGTTTTCCGTTCAATAGAGTTGGTGTTATCAATCCGCTCTGTCCATGTGCCATCCGTTGTATCATGCGCGATAATTTGCGTGTCTGTCGTTGTGGTAAGCGTATGTCTCACACGCGTATTCGCAAACCGGGGGTCATATTGGTCCCCTAAATCGTCCAGTGTCGATTTCCATCGACCCTGAATTCCCCGACGGAAATATAGCTGCATCGCCAGAAAGGATCCCAAAATAACAATAATTAAAACCAGATACTCCAGAGTACTTTGTCCTTGTCTTAATTTTCTTAGCATAATACCGTCCTTAATTTCCCTGCCGTTCTGTAAATCCAAGATCTATTAACGCATTGGATGTAATTTCTGTCACATCATTATAGGAATAAGTTGTCCGCCCGGAAAGCTCCTCCGTTGTTTTATCTCCCGTTGATCGGGTTGTTATATACGAATGCTCCAATATCTGTCCCGCTTCTTTTTTGTCCTCGAGGTTAATAAACACCTCCGCGTTTTCCTGATTGCCAATCTGGTCGGCAACTAACTTAATCATACTTTGGGAACTCCGTTTTATCATCGGGCTCATGGCAAACAGAACAACGACAATAAGGCCAATAACAATGGTATATTCAACCATCGTTTGTCCATTCTTAGTTATTAAGCATATCTTCTTCATATTGCTTGGCGTCCTTGGGTGGTGCGGTGACACTATTGGTTCGCATAAAAACCTCTTCATTATAAGAAACCCTGGCCCCACCCCCTTTAAAGAGTTCTTCTGTTGTCATATTCCTGCGCTCAACGATAGCCTGCGTATTGGCATAATACGGTTCGTATTCCGTATAAAGATTACCCACAATATTCAGCCCCGCCGTTCTATCTTTAACAATATTAAACATGGTTCCGTTAGCGTCATAAATCCGTGCCTGGATAGTACGGCGGAAATAAATGGACATCGCCGTCATCATACCGATGACAAGAAAAAACAGTAGAACGTACTCCCCGCTGACGGCTTGAGCCTTTTTATTTTTGAGCGATCTAAACATAGCCTTATCTTATATTATCAATTATTATTAATATTTGTATTATTTATCAAAAAATTTGTGTGCACGAACTGCGCCGCGCAAAATAAAACATGGCTTCTCAAAGATAAATCTCTCCAAGAAGCCATGCTTTATGTGTAAAAAACTAAGGCAACGTGATTATCCGCCCCAGTACTCCTGCTCAATGTTCATAATTGTTGAGTTAGAATCAACGACTGTTGTTTCATCATCAATCAACTCCGAGCGGGTAACCCCGGCAGTAAACGTATCTGTACTCTTTGAATACGTTGTTGTTACCTTCACAACATTGGTATTTCC